>JAZUOQ010000146.1:0-20500 GCA_045604775.1 Eubacteriales bacterium | reverse complement strand
TATGAGAAAATTTGATTATTCGTTTTTAAATAATGGTTTACTACCCGCCAATCTTATTAATTTAACTTCAAGCATTGCATCTTTGAAAACTATGGCAGGAGTACGTAAAGAAGAATATGCAAAGGTTTTTACGGAACTTGAGGCGGTAGCGAAGGTGCAGTCGGTTAAGAGTTCTAACGCCATTGAGGGCATTGTAACAAGCGATGAACGTATTGCTGCAATTGTAAATCAGGATAGCGCACCTTTAAATCATACTGAAGGTGAAATTGCTGGGTATCGTGATGCCCTTAATGCTATTCATCTCAATCATGACAATCTTGATTTAAGAGAGTCTGATATTTTAAGACTGCACGAAACAATGATGCAGATCGCAGGTTATGAATATGGTGGTCAATATAAAACTGGCGATAACTATATTATAGAAGAAGATAAGAACGGTAATAGAAAAGTAAGGTTTAGGCCGACGCCTGCTTCCGAGGTAAAAGAAGCAATGGAGCAATTAGAACTTGCCTATATGGAAGCACGTAACGATGCTAATATTAATCAGCTTCTGTTGATTCCTTGCGTTGTTCTTGATTTCTTGTGTATTCACCCTTTTAGAGATGGCAATGGTAGAATGTCTAGACTCATATCTTTACTTTTGCTCTATAAAAATGGCTATGATGCTGGCAAATATGTATCTTTCGAAGAACAGATTAATAACTATAAGGCATTTTATTATGAAGCACTTCGCGAATCTTCTATAGGTTGGCATGAAAATGAGAATACCTATATTCCTTTTATAGAAAACTTCTTGTCCACATTATATATGTGCTATAAAGAGCTTGACAAACGCTTTGCAGTTCTAAATGGAAGAAAGATTACTAAAAAGGCTCGAATTGAGGCAACTGTGCTCAATAGCTTAGTTCCTATTTCTAAATCTGAAATCTGTGATATCTTGCCTGATGTAAGTCCCACTACCGTTGAGGCTGTACTAAGTGTTATGGTAAAGAACGGTCAGGTTAAAAAGATAGGACAAGCAAGAATGACACGATATATTAAGGCTTAAGGGGAATCATAATGAAAGCGATTCAAATAAAAAAGCATCAAGTTGCGGCAATAGAAGCTATAAAAAATGCGGTTAACAATAAGCAACCCAAGATAACGATTGAAATGGCGACCGGAACAGGAACAAGCTTGATTTTGGCAAAAACGCTTGAGTATTTGCTGGAAATTGGTAAGAAAAAGGTTCTAATCATTACTGGGTCTGTTAGTATCAAAGAACAACTAAACAGTTGGCTTTTCGAGCATTATAAAGACTTAATAAATATTGATAAACACTTGGTTGATGTTAGGAATGTACAATATGTCTATAAAAACGCAAACGTAATTAATGACACATATCATTTTATTATTACATACGATATTCCTCAATCAAATCGGTGCTACGAGATTCTATACAAGAGTCAAAAAACAATCATTAATTTTCAAAAGTATAAGAAAAAGCTATTTCCAACAAGTGATATTGTTTTTACATATAGTCGTCAAGATGCAATTAAAGACGGTATATTTTCACCTGCAATAGATCCAAAATTATATGATATTGCCGCTGAAAGTTTTTGCAAAAGATTGTTAGAAAAATTTAATTGTAAACTGATTAAGGATGTTGAAAGTGTTAATGAATCGTTTTGGGATTTTCGTTTTTCTAATGAAGGCAAAACCATTTATGTTCAACACAAAAATTTTAAAAGTGAAGATATTTCTCCAAATGAGATTAACACCGTGTTAAAAAACATTATATGGCATAAGTCGCAGCATAAAATCCCCCCAGAAGATATTACACTATTAATTCTTTTTGGCAACGCCTTTGGAATAGATAGAAAAGTGTTATATGAAAAGTTCAAAATAATAGTATGGGATATTTCAAATTTGGTTTTCTATACCCAAAATGATGAATCTCTGGCAAGGGAATTATCCCAATTAACATATTTCCCAATTGAAGAGATTGCCGGAGAACCGGCAGAAGCTTGGAATTTCACAACTATATCTATTCCCGATACGGTTGAAGATTTATCTATTATTGCAGACGAGCATATCAATAAGCTGAAGGGGTGCAAGACAGGCCAAGCTAATTCAAGAGAATATGAAGAAATATGTGAAGATATTGTACGGTATTTGTTTAGTGATGCATTTCATTATATGTCTTCACAACACAGAACCGAAGACAAGCATTTTAGGATGGATTTAATTTGTTCATTTAAAGGGATAAATGAGAAAACCCATGCTTTTTGGCAATTATTGGCTCAACATTACAATACTCGATTTGTTGTGTTTGAATTTAAAAATTACAGTACTACAATAGATCAAAACTTAATTTATATAACCGAGAAATATTTATTTAATCCTGCATTGCGTAATGTTGCGATTATAATATCAAGAAAAGGTTTTTCCGATTCAGCAAAGTTTGCATCTGCTGGTTGTCTAAAAGAACATGGGAAATTAATACTCAATGTTACCGACAATGATTTAATTGAAATGTTGGAATTTAAAAAGAGCGGTGGCACTGCTGCTACGTTATTGATGGAAAAGTTCGAAAATTTTGTTATGTCTATTAGCAAATAGATTAGGAGTTAAAATTATATGTTTTTAAAAAGAATCGAAGTTTCAAACTATAGGCAACTGTCTCATATTGAATTAAACTTCCAAAATGGTTTGACGGTTTTAGCTGGTCCTAACAATAGTGGAAAAACTACATTAATATCTGTTTTGAAGGGAATATTCAACGAAAGCAAATTTGTCTTTAAATACAGCGATATCCCTACAGGTCTTTCTGTGCTTTGGGTAAATAAAATTTTGCCGATTTTCAATGATGTGATGTTAGAACACACAAAAGAAGAAGGCGTTTCTAAAATAATCAATGCTATTTCGGCAGATAACGAATTTTCAAGCGATTACACAATTGATACTTTTAATGCAAAAATTGAAGTGGATTATACTCCGGAAAATGATGATATCCAAGATTTTGTAGATTACCTTATGGATTTGGATGAAACAAAACATTCCTTCTATTTTGTATATACTTACGAGCCAAGCTTAAGTGCATTTGAAAGAATACTTAATGACCGTTATGATAAAATCAAATCTAGAATAGAAGATACTGAAAATCCAGACTGCAAAGAAAAAGATACTAAAACCTATTTCATTAAAGAAGAGCTTTTAAAATTATATTGCGGTTGTTTAATAGAAAAATGTTATTACTGTAACGAAGAGTATAAAAATCTTAATTCAATTGAATTGCCCAACTTTAAAAAGTTATTTAATTTTGAAAACATTGATGCCGTAAGAAGAGATCTTGATGATAATGAAAAAGACGTATCAAAAGGTATTAGCAAACGGGTAATATCACTACTTAAGAATGATGAATCTTGGATTGCCACTACAAAAAAACTTCCCGATATGTTATTAGAGCAAATCGATAAATCAGATGCAAAAGCAAAAATGCAGAATTCATCTATAAAATCTCTTGATACTACAATACAAGATGTTGCAAAGACAAGTGGAGGGCATATAGGCAAATTGTTGCTTGAAATGGATGTCGACGAGGATGATGTAAATGATTTTATCAAGAAAATAACTCGTGCCAAATACGATATAGATGGTCTGTTATTGAACGAAAATTCACAAGGGCTAGGATTTAGTAATTTGATATATTTGCACATAAGGTTAGAAGAATTTATAAGTTCAATAGATAAAAAGAAAGTTAATGTTTTCTTTATTGAAGAGCCTGAGGCACATATGCACCCACAAATGCAGAACGTATTTATCCGCTTTCTTAATAAATATTATACAGACAAAGGATTACAAGGGCTCATTACAACTCATTCTAACGAAATTGCTAGATCGGTAGGTTTAAATAGCTTAAGAGTTATTAGACAAACTGAAAAATCAAAAAGTGAACTTTTCGATTTGAGCGAATTTAAAAGAAAAATCGAAGGGCAAAAAACAATCTGTGAGGAAAACGAAACTGACTATCTTCTCGAAAATTTCTTCGATTGGTTTTTTGAAATAGGATATTCAGAACTAATATTTGCAGATAAAGTTGTTCTATATGAGGGAGATACAGAGCGGCTTTATATTCGTAAACTTATAAATTTACCTACATTTTCCTCACTTAATAACAATTATATTGCGTTTATTCAAGTTGGTGGGGCATACGCCTTTAACTATCTGAAAATCTTAGAAAAGCTCAAAATTAAATCCTTAATAATCACTGATTTAGATTATGATAAAAGTGCAACCACTTTTGAAGTGGCAAAAGAATCCAGGAGCACAAATGCAACAATAAATGCGTTTCATAAAGCACTCCGTCAAAAATCTGAATCAGAAGCGTATCAGACACCTACGATAAAAGAATTATACGCATTGCAATCTGCGATGGATGATATTGTTATAGACGATTTAATATGCATTACATATCAGGATGAAGAGAGTACTGCACGTACTTTGGAAGAGGCTATGCTTGCTAAACTACTAAATAAAGATGTTTTTCACACTCTAAAGCGTAGTGATTGGAAAACAATCAGAAAGGATAACAAATTGAGTTTTTCTATACCAAATAACAGAGACGGTGAAGAAGACAGCGAATTTTCCATTAGAGATATTGTAAAATCAACTAAAGGAAACAAAACTGATTTTATGTACTCCGTTATTTTAAGTGGACAAGAAGAAAAAATGTTACCCCAATATATTAAGAAGGGATTATTATGGTTAATGCAACAATAAATAATAAATTTCTTATAAATGCACCTGCTGGTAGTGGCAAAACTACCAGCATTAGAAATTATTTAAAAGATATTTATTTGAGATATCCGGAAAGTAAAGTATTGTGTATTACTTATACGAATAGAGCTGCCGAAGAATTAAAAAAAGATTTAGATAGTTCGAATATTTATGTTAGCACAATACACTCATATATTCATGAATTGATCAAACCGTTTTTCGCTCAAAAAGAAGCACTTGATCTATATTGGACTTTGTATGGAGAAAAAATAAGCAATAGAATTAAAAATGCTGAAAACGATGAAAAAATCGCCGAAAGCAACCAATATTACATTGAGAAGTTTGGAAGCTTATCTGTTGACATTATTAAGGAAAAGTTAATCGAACTATCGTACGGTGAAACTCCTTTTACATCCCTTTACTCTGGAAGATTATCACACGATGATTTGTTAATGTTTGCATATTTATTAACGGAAAAATACCCCGTGATACTGAGAAAAATAAGAAACAAATATAATTATATCTTTATCGATGAATATCAAGATACATCTGCATACGTATTAAAAATGTTCTATAACGCTGTAAAAAACCAAACCGATGTAAAGCTATATTTGTTGGGAGATAGAATGCAACAAATATATCACAATTATGATGGATCTTTTGAAGAGAGTTTTAAGGAATTTGATGTTTCTCAAAGGTTGGAAACTAACCACCGATCTATTGGAAAGATTATAACAATATTAAACAACATATATAATTCTGACGAGTTTATTCAAAAACCATCAGAAGACAACAAGAATGTTGAACCCGATATTTCACCTAAGGTCATAATAAACTCAAATCCCAAAGATATTATCGCACGAGCACAAAATAAGTTCCCCCAAATTCTGACTTTGTACTTGATGAATAAGGAGAAGTATGGTGAGATTGGTGCACTCAATCTTTATGAGTGTTACAATAATATGGAGATGTATTCATTTGGGAAAAAATATACTCCATCTGATGTTTTGTCAGACTTATCCGATGACAATCCAGATATACTTATGAAGTTTTTATTCTTCATTGATAAGATTTTTACGCTATATTCCAACGGGAACTATGGCTCTGTTATTTCAACATGCAAACGGCAAATAAAATACTTTAATGCATCTTCGCTTAACTTACAACATCATAACGACAAGAAATCATTAAAGGAAAAATTTGATTTTTTGAAAGCAATCTATGATAATGAAGAAAGTTCTGTTAAAAATCTCATAGATGGTTTTGAGCAGTTAGGTATATTGAAAGAAGATTTTACAAACAAGCTATATGAAAACTCAGAATATACCAATGTGTTTGATATTTCTTTTGTTGAAGTTAAAAATCTATCAGCATATTTAAACAATCCTTACATATCTACACAGCACGGAGTTAAAGGTGAAAGTCACACATCAGTAATTTTTGTTTCAAACGATAGTAACAATAACCCTAATGTAAGGATGTATTCTTTTTTTGAACTGTGGTCTAAACTTGATTTTTCACTTCCTGAATTTGAAGATTTTTATTATTCATTTGTTCACATAATAACTGAACTTGAAAACAAAATAGGATTAAAAATTAATGATTTAACAAAAGATATATACGCAGGGTGCTCGGACACTTTAAAACAATACTGTGAATTTATTTTAGAAAAGTATAAAGATAATAAAATCTTTGAATCAATTTACCAAAAGGACTTTCTAGCATTTAATAGTAAACCTAATGTTACTAATGCTAGAAAAGTGTTTAAGGTTTCAAAAGTTGAAGGAATATTAACTGCATATAAACTATTTTATGTAGGTTGTTCTCGTGCAAGGAAAAACTTACTTATCTATGTTGATGAAACTAAAATTAGTGACTTCAAAAAAGAATTTATAGAGAAAGTCGAAGCGATAGGTTTTTCTGTAGGAGATACACTTTAGATTTATAAAAATAGAAGCATGAGGCATTTATTTTGTCTCATGCTTCTATTTTATTTTAGGTTGCCATCACAAATCACAAACAAAGTTAATCCTAGACATATTAGAAAAACACCTGTAGCTATCTGAACCTTATACAATAAGGCGTAATATCCAGTCTGTAAATTTATTGCTATCATTAATGCTAATACAATCGTTTTAAAAATCTTCATTTCAATTCTACTTTATGTACGAAATTGATTAAAACGAAGAAGTGGCAGTACAGAGCCAAACTCTCTGTACTGCCACAAACAAAGGCTATTTAACATCTTTTAAGAAAACAACAAACCCGAACGTTTCACCGATTGGTAAAAGGTTCGGGTTTGAATGCTTTGGTGCGAAAGACGGGACTTGAACCCGTACGGAGAAATCCACACGCCCCTCAAACGTGCGCGTCTGCCAGTTCCGCCACTCTCGCAAGTTTTCGTTTGTCAACATTTGATAGTATAGCAGATGCCTTTTAAAAAGTCAACACTTTTTTATTATTTTTTATTGATTATAAAGCTTTGATAGTGTAATATTATTTTATCAAGATTTAGGAGAAAATATGAGAGTAGCTTTTTATACACTCGGTTGTAAAGTTAATCAGTATGATACGCAAATGATGGCAGAAAAATTCATTGCCACAGGTCACAGTATATGCGAGTTTAACGAATATGCTGATGTTTATATAATTAACACATGTACAGTTACACAGGTATCTGACAAAAAAAGCCGTAATATGATTTCGCGCGCAAAACGTTTGAACAAAAATGCTGTTATTGCAGTATGCGGTTGCTTTTCACAGGTGGCGCCGGATGAAGTATCTGCTATTGACGGTGTTGATATTGTACTTGGTACATCAAACAGAAGCGATATTGTTTTCTATGTAAATGAATTTTTAAAAACAGGTACACAGATTATTGATACCAAACGCAAAGCTGATTTAAAAAATGAAAGTATAAGTGAGTTTTCTGAAAAAACGCGTGCAATACTAAAAATAGAAGACGGTTGCCGCAACTTTTGCAGTTACTGTCTTATTCCGTTTGCAAGAGGTAAAATAATATCAAAAGAGCTTTCTCAAGTGTTGAGTGAAGCCAAGGCAATTGCAACTCACGGTTACAAAGAGATCGTGCTTACAGGTATCCATTTATCCTCATACGGCATTGATCTTGAAAATACAGATCTTGCAGATGCAATAAATGCAGTAGCTGATATTAATGGCATAGAGAGAATACGCCTCGGTTCACTTGAACCCAGAATAATAACGCCGGAATTTTTACTGAAAATATCACATAATAAAAAACTGTGCCCATCATTTCACCTATCGTTACAAAGCGGCTGTGATAAGACTCTTGTGGCTATGAACCGAAAATATACCACAGCTCAGTATGAAAATGCAACAGTTTTATTAAAAGCTCAATATCCAAATTGTGCAATTACAACGGACGTTATTGTTGGGTTTCCCGGTGAGAGTAATACCGATTTTAAGGAGAGTATAGAATTTGTAAATAGGATCGGATTTGCCAAAGTACACATATTTCCCTATTCGAAACGGCGCGGAACCAAGGCTTATGATATGGGTGGACAAATTCAAAAAAACATTAAGCAACAGCGTGAAAAAGAACTTGCCAAAATTGAATCAGCATCACGAAACAGATTTTTATCTGCAATGATCGGAACTACTCAGCGTGTGCTTGTAGAACAGTGTACGAACGGTAAGTGCCACGGTTTTACAGAAAACTACATTCAAGTGCAGTTTGACGGAGATAATACATTGATAAATCAGATAGTTGACGTTATTATAACCAATCATGACGATGTGTATTTATATGCAAAAAAAGGAGAAGATTAATCTTCTCCTTTTTTTAATATACTTTTACAGGACCAACATTTCTTATCTTCAAGAGATAGCAGCAACCGTCACCGAAAACTGATTCCATTTTCTTAACATATAAATCCACCATATCATTTGGAACATATGCCTGCATTGTACCGCCAAAACCGCCGCCGTGAACACGGGAAGCACCCTTACCGTCAAGAAGTTGTTCGGAAAGGCAGATGGCCAGCGACATACCCTGACTCACAGGGTTTTTATCAGAATAAATGTTCTGTAAATATCTGAATGATGAACCACCCGAACGGTTTACAACGCAGAGAAATTTATCAAAATCATTTGCTTTTATAGCACCGGCAAGTGTTTCAACATTTTTATTCTCATTAAAGTAATGGAAAGCACGAATGAGTGCACGTTCGGGAAGTTTTGATTTGAGATCGGAAAGATTTGCATAGAAATCATCATAATCAACTTCGCGGAGATGTTTTTTACCAAAATACTCAGCAACTGACTGCATCTCGGATTTGATAGCAACATAGTCACCTGTAAGATCTGCATGGTCGCAACGTGTATCGGTTATAACCATACTGTATCCTGTTGCACCAAAATCAAATGGGAGTTTTTCAACAATAGGGTCAGTGGGTTTTTCAAAGTCAATTGATATCATACCACCGAAAGCACAAGAAAGTTGGTCAAGAAGACCCGATGCTTTTCCAAAGTATACATTCTCTGCATACTGGGATGCAATTGCCATTGTCTTAGCATCAATTTTCTCATCATTATAAAGGCTGTTTAATATAAATGCCATCATTATTTCAAAAGCAGCGGATGAAGAAAGGCCGGAGCCCTTAAGTACATCATTTGTGGTATAAGCATCAAAACCACCGATTTTATATCCCATATCAATATATTTTTTACAAACACCTTTTACCAGTGCTGTAGAATTACCTTCTTCACTGTCAACTTTTTCAAGCTTTGTAATATCAACGTTTATATCACCGAAACCTTTTGCTTTTACACAGATCTTACCATCGTCGCGCTTTGCAACAAAAGCAAGGGTATCGAGGTTTATTGATGCGCCCACTGCTTTGCCGAGGTTATGATCGGTATGATTACCGCATATTTCACTTCTGCCCGGTGCGCTAAATACGTTAGTTGCATCGTAACCAAAAACTTCTTTAAACTCCTTTTCTGTACGTGCGTATCTTTCGAGTTGATAGTCAAGTGTATGTTCAGGATAGAACGAAAGTTTTTCTTTTGTAAATTCCATAATGCCGCTCCAATTCTATGTAATATATTCACATTATATATAATAGTAAAATCAATTGCAACGGTTTTAAAGTTTTTTTAAAATTTTTTAAAAAAAGGCTTTACAATTTTATAAAAGGATGATATACTACTTAGGCACTTAAGCAATGGGATATAGCCAAGTTGGTAAGGCAATGGATTCTGACTCCATCACTGCGTAGGTTCGAGTCCTACTATCCCAGCCAATAAAAAAATACAGATTTCTGTTGGAAATCTGTATTTTTTTATTTTTATGTTTTATTATTTATGATAAAGACGTTTATATTCATATTTTGGCTCGCAGGTAACGTGGATACCCAAACGGTTTAAAATACGCTCATCCTCTTCACTGATTATTACAGAAAAATGTGCTTCACTTCCATTAAGATTTGAAAGTTGTTCTTTGGCAAGTTTTGCGACCGGATCGGATAGTGCAGATATAGTAAGTGCGAGAAGCACCTCATCAGTATGAAGTCTTGGATTTTTATGCTTAAGATACTGCGTTTTAAGTCTGCAAACAGGCTCTAATACATCTGCAGAAATAAGATGCAAGGGGTCATCTATATTACCAAGCTTTTTAAGCGCATTCAATATCAGTGCAGATGCGGCGCCAAGGTTTTCCGATGTCTTGCCTGTAACTATTTCACCATTAGGTAGTTGCATTGCACCTGCAGGCGCACCTGTAAGTTCCGCTTTTAATACAGCTGCCGATACTACTGAACGAATGTCAGTATTTATCCCCGCCTGATTCATAAGAATTTCAAGCTTTCGTACAACTGTTTCATCATCACTACCCTTGAAATAATTAACTTTTGCAGCACAATACCTACGTACAATCTCCTGTTTTGAAGCCTCACAGCAAACATTATCATCAACAATACAGTTGCCTACCATATTAACACCCATATCGGTTGGTGAACTGTACGGAGATTGGCCCAGTATACGCTTAAACATTGTGTTTAGTACCGGAAAGATTTCAACGTCACGGTTATAATTAACAGCCGTCTCACCGTATGCTTCAAGGTGGAACGGATCTATCATATTTACATCATTAAGATCAGCAGTTGCCGCCTCATAAGCAAGATTAACAGGGTGTTTAAGCGGCAGATTCCACACCGGAAAGGTTTCAAATTTAGCATAACCTGCAGTAATGCCACGTTTATGATCATGATACAATTGAGAAAGGCAGGTCGCCATTTTACCGCTTCCGGGGCCAGGTGCTGTTACAACTACCAGCGAGCGTGTGGTTTCTATATAATCGTTTTTTCCGAGTCCATCATCGCTTACAATATGCTGAACATCAGACGGATAACCTGCTATTGAATAATGCCGATAACAACGGATACCCATTTTTTCAAGGCGATTAAGAAATGCATTTGCAGAGGGTTGATCATTATAACGGGCAAGTACAACACTGCCGACATAAATATCCATTCCTCTGAAAATATCAATTAACCTAAGAACATCGTCTTCATAGGTGATGCCAAGATCACCCCTGATTTTACTGGACTCAATATCTGCTGCGTTAATAGTGATCACTACTTCTGCATCATCTTTAAGCTGCTGTAGCATACGCATCTTGCTATCCGGTTCAAATCCCGGAAGTACACGAGAGGCGTGATAGTCATCAAACAGTTTGCCGCCAAATTCAAGGTAGAGTTTGCCGCCGAACTGTTTAATACGTTCACGTATACATGCAGACTGTGTTGAAAGATATTTTTGATTATCAAAACCTATTTTCATATTTTTCTCCTATTATTTCCTCTGCAATTAGTATACCTTATTCTGCAAGAATTCCAAACTGCGAAAGTTCATTTTTTATACGGATATATGCCGCTTCATCAGGCACACGTATTGTATGAATATGCAAACCATTAGTTAGTTCACTAAGCTGACTTGCACCTGTTTCTTTTGATCGTTTTATAAACTGATTTGCCTCATAACGAGATTTGATACTAAGTCCTGCGGTAATTTCACCGTAAAGCGGATGCTCAACTATAACATTTACTATTTCACCGCCGTTATCAACAACCGTATAAAACTCGTCAGCAATATTTTCTTCATTATGCTTGCACACAATTGTCTGCAATGAATCATCTACAATATTTTCTGCAAGGCTATAACCATGTCTTGACGCAATTACTTTGTTACCTGACGCACGTATCAATGCGATATCAGACACAATTATCTGACGGGTAACACCAAAACGCTTTGCAAGTTCAGAGGCACTTATACATTCATTTGAATTTTTCAAAATTCCAATTATTTGCTCACGCCTTTTATCGTAATCCATAACTGCTCCTAAAATATATTTTCCAAAAGATATTATAACAAATTATTTTACAAAATCAAGGTGAAACAAACATTTATATATTGAAAAATAGATGTTTGTGTGCTAAAATAGTCAAAAAGAAGGGAGATTTGACAAATGAAAAAAACTCTTAATGAATTCAAAGCATTCATTATGCGCGGTAACATACTTGATATGGCTATCGGTGTTGTTATGGGTACTGCGTTCGGAAAAATTGTTACATCACTGGTACAAGATCTGATTATGCCGGCAGTAGGTATTATTCTTGGCGGAAAAAGTTTTGCTTCACTTACTTTTAACATTGGGGAATCCGTTATTGCATACGGTAATTTTATTCAGAATATTGTCGATTTCCTTATAATCGCAACCTGTATGTTCCTCGTTATTAAAATGATGACAGTATTCTCACGTAAAAAGAAAGAAGAAGTCAAAGAGGAAGAACCGCCTAAGAAAAGCGATGAAGTTGTACTCTTAGAAGAGATCAGAGATTTACTAAAAAAATAAAAATGAAGGGCTGATTTATCAGCCCTTCATTTTTATTTGCCAAGGTTTTGAACATATAAAACAGATTGCTGTACCCAATACCGCAATTAATAGCCAGACAGAGAGAGTTACATCCCAATTAAAACGCTCAGACAGCAGTGCTATACCATAGGTTGAAATGGCGCTACCAATATATGTACAAGAATTAAGAACTCCCGATACAGTTGAAACATTACCGTACTTTTTAAAGAAAGGCGGTATCATACAAATAAGAATTAGATTTACACCATGCATTGCACCTGTAAGAACAGCCGAAAAGAATACTGACAATGCAGCCGAGCCGCCTGTTACAATAATAAGCCCAAGTGCAGAAACAGAACCAAGACCAAATATAACTCCTGCACAGGTAAGAGGGTTTGTAAACTTTGTGCGGTACAGACGCGCAGCAACCTGAAAACATACAATACTGAATATTGGAAGTACTACACCTGTAAGTATTGATATTATACTGCTAAGATTATATGTTTCCGAGATATATGACGGCATCCAGGTTGTAACACCGTCACGAAGCATACCTTGAAGCACTATTACAAGCATTATAAGCAGCATAAAAGGTGTAAACAAATGCGCTGAACTAACCTTATTTGTTGTTAGGTTTTTATGTGACGGTGTAATATCATTAGCGCATTTAACCCAAACCGCTATCATCACAATACCGCAAGCAGCGGATGCAAAAAACACACCTTTCCAGCCAAGTAAGGATATAATAATAGGTGCACAAAGATAGACGGCAATTGTACCAAATGAACTTCCCCACGATACCTTGACCGACGCTTTTTTATAATCATCATCGGATAAAAATGATGTCATAAGCTTAACGATAGGCGGCCACATAAACGACTGTGCAAAACCGTTTACACACCAAACCACCAGCATAAGATAAGGACTTATACAAAATGGGATAAAAATATTCATTACAACAGTAGTTACAAGACCTATTGTAACCAGTTTTTTAGGCGACATCCTAGCACCAAGAATAGCGCTTATTACCTGTACGGCACCATAGGTTACAAAACTGCCTGTAAGCGAAAGAGAAAGAAGTGATTTGGATATGCCCGTAGCGTTTACCATTTCAGATATTATTGCACCGTAGTTTATTCTTGTAATATAACTTATCATGTAGGTAAACATAAAAAGAAAAACAAGCTTATTAACTTCATTTTTATTTGTCAGTTTTTTCATTATTTACAGCGCTCCTTTTATAATCATAACGAACCATTGAAACCGCAATAGAAACCATTGACAGTAAATCACCAACACAAGAGCCATAAGCATAGCTCACAAAATTGTACACCAACCAAAATGGACAGCCCAAAAATGATATCCTGCGTATTATTTTTTCATTGTCCATCCAAAATGCACCTGTATGTAATAAAATCGCAATAATCGGCAACAGGCTAAAAACATTTTTATAAAGTGACAGGCCGATAAGCACGATACAGATATTAACCGAAACGATAACTGCACGCAAGTGCTTTTTAATAAAGCCGGTATTCTTTTTCTGGGCGAGCAATGAAGCGACAGCACCTGCAATATCAAGAGCCGCGCCCTCAAAAGCACCTAGCAAAATATACTGAATTATGTACAGAATTCTTGAAGTAAGGTTAAATAATATGATGTTGTTTCTTTTTCTTTGGAGATATCCAATTAAATAAAATACAACTGCAACTATACCCACAAAAAGTGCAACGGTTTTCATTGTTCACCTCCAGAGCATTTGCAAAGTTTCAAAAAATATTCGGCTGTTGTTTCAGGTGATGTTTTCATCCCGTGCTTCATCCACCAACGGACTGTTTCAGCAAATCCGGACACCAAATGATTTAAAAGAAAATCTTTAGGCACATCGGTTTTAAAATCTGCAATATGCATTTCAAAAATATCTCGCAGATGCTCCTTGAAATATTTCATAAATAATTCGCTGCTATCTGAAAGTATAAGACCGCAAATATCTTTCTTACTGTCTTTAATATGCCACAGGATATGTGCAAGTTTGCCTTCTAAAGCATTATCACTTCCTGTCCACTGGCAAGGATCATTTTCAAAAATATGATAAAATATTTCACTGCACATAGCGCTGACTAACAATTCTTTGGTTTCAAAATGAGCATAAAATGTACTTCTGCCAACATTTGCTTCATCAATAATATCTTGAACTGTTATTTTATCAAAGCGCTTACTTTCCAAAAGTGTACGAAATGCGTCAAATATTGCTTTTCGCGTTTTTTGCTGACGTCTATCCATATATTTCTCCGAAACATTTTCAAATTTTTGTTCAATATCTTACATTACAGTTGAATTGACTGTTGTTTTTCACTTGACACCAAACTATAATAATAACCGAACAAGTTGTTTTATAACGAAAATATTATACACTTATTTTTTAATAAGTCAAGCACCTACAAGGAGAAATTTAAATGTTAAAAAAACTGATTGAGACACTTGAAAGCGTATCACTTACAATTATAAGCGGCGTGTTTTTGGCGATAAGTTTAATATTGCCTGTATTTAATATCAGACTCCCGATTTATTTTGATCCTGCGTGGATTTCCGTTATCGTTTCCAGTATACCTCTTATATACAGTGCAATAAAAAAAATCATTTATAATAAAGGTATAAGCAAAATATCTTCCGCGCTGCTTATCTCTATTGCCATGACGGCATCCGTTGCCATAGGAGATATTTTTGCTGCCGGTGAAATTGCTTTCATTATGGCAATTGGAGAAATACTGGAAGACAAAACTACAAAACGTGCAAAGAGAGGTCTTAAAAATCTCATAGATCTTGCACCGACCAAAGCTAGACGCGTTAAAAATGGAAAGGTACAAACAATCAACACCCAAGAAATAAAAGCAGGTGACGTATTACGCATATTTCCCGGTGAAACAGTACCAGTAGACGGGGAAATAATAAGCGGTGAAACAAGCATTGACCAGTCAATTATTACCGGTGAATCATTGCCTGTAGATAAAGCAATCGGCGACAGTGTCTTTTGTGCAACCATAAATCGTTTCGGTGCTATTGATATTAAAGCATCCAAAGTTGGTGAAGATTCGTCATTACAAAAGCTTATACGTATGGTAAAAGAAGCAGAAAATAAAAAAGCTCCAATGCAGCGGATTGCTGATAAATGGGCAAGTCTGCTTGTACCCGTGGCACTTTTACTTGCAGTTGTTTCGGGAATTTTGAAACAGGATATCGTTGTCGCAGTCACAATGCTTGTTGTGTTCTGTCCGTGTGCTTTAGTACTTGCAACGCCTACTGCGATAATGGCAGCAATCGGTCAGGCAGCAAAACATGGCGTAATTATAAAGTCCGGAGAAGCACTTGAGAAGATGGGCAAGGTTGACACGGTTGCATTTGATAAAACAGGCACCCTAACTTATGGTAAACTAGAAGTATCCGATATTATAACTTTTAATAATGATATCAGCGAAGATGAACTATTGATACTTACCGCATCAGCCGAATGCAAAAGTGAGCATCCGCTTGGAAAAGCGATTGTAAACAAAGCAAGATCTCAAAATTTAGACATTATAGAAACAAGTGTTTTTCGTATGGATGCAGGGAAAGGAATTTACGCAAAAGTGCAGGAGAAAGCAATATACTGCGGAAATGAAAAGTATCTTGATGATAATGGTATTATTGCTAACGATAAAGTCAAGCAAACTCTTAGTGCACTTAGTAATCAGGGAAAAGCCTGTGTTACAGTCGCGGTTAATAACGATATAATTGGCATAATAGCGCTTTCTGATATATTGAAACCTAATGCCAAAGAGATGATAACTCAGTTATCTCAAACAGGTACTTCTACTGTTTTGCTTACAGGAGACAGTAAAAAAGCAGCCAATTATTTTGCAAACTCTATAGGTATTACAGAAATAAATGCTGAACTTTTACCTGAAGAAAAGGTACAGATAATTGCTGATTTACAAAACAAAAATAAAAACATTTGTATGATCGGTGACGGAGTGAATGATGCGCCTGCACTTAAAACAGCAGATGTCGGAGTTGCAATGGCTACAATAGGAAGCGACATTGCAATAGAAGCAGCAGACATTGCGCTTATGGGTGATGATATATCAAAAATACCGTATCTTAAGCGACTTTCAAATGCTACTGTAAATACTATTAAATTCAGTATTTTGCTCTCACTTGGTATTAACTTTTTGGCTATTGTGCTATCTTTTTTTGAAGTGCTTACCCCCACAACAGGTGCTTTGGTACACAACGCAGGCTCTCTATTGGTTATATTGATTGCTGCACTACTTTACGACAGAAAGTTTGATAAATAAAAATAAGCCGTGAAAATCACGGCTTATTTTTTGATATACCAAGGCTACATCTATACTCAGATGTTCTTTTTAATCTAGAATCAACGAGGGAGCGGTATAAACTCTTGCTGCTAACTCTTGATTGAGCATATAAAGACTCTTGGGATCAGATCCAAACAGTTCCATTTTTGTAATCAAATCGTTAGCATTGGTTTCTTCCTCACCTTGTTCTTTTACGAACCAGTCAAGGAACTGCATAGTGCGGAAATCCTTAACATCATATGCCGCAGCATAGATATCGTGGATAAGCGAAGTTACATACTCCTCATGCTCAAGACCTGCTTTGAGCACATCCATATGACAGGTAAAAGTCTTGTCTGGTTTTGCAATTGCTTCAAGTGTTACTTTTTGATTTTCGTTCTGGAGGTATTGATAGAACAGCATTGCATGGTCACGCTCCTCCTGCGCCTGAATCTTATACCAATTTGCAAATCCGTCAAGGCCTGCATCTTCGAAATAGTTAGAAAAATCCAAATAAAGATATGCAGAGTAGAATTCCTTATTAATTTGGCTGTTTAATAGTTCATGTACTTTTGAATTCATCATAATTTATTAACTCCTTACTAAATATCTGCTTTCCACAATCCGTGGAGATTACAGTAGGCATATGCTGATATGGGTTTCTCATCAACAAGAGAAAAAATAACAACGGGCGCCTTTCCAACTTCAAGACATTTTCGCTGACCGCCCTTGTTTGTCTGAAGATATACCCAAAGAATACTGTGTTCTTCTACCATAGGATGCTCCACAGAACCAATGGTTACAGTTACGGTATTTCCATCAACTTTGACAACAGGAATATGCTTTTCTTGACTCGCCTCAACCACACCTGGCTCAAGCTTTGTCATTTTCTTTCCGCAGCACATCATAGGAACACCGGCATCATGTATCATTCCGATCAAATTGCCACAGTGCTCACAAATGTAAAACTTATTGTTATCACACATAGTTATTCCTCCACTTACTATATTTTTTTAAAATTATACTACAGATCCGTAATAATTTCAATATATAACTATATCTTTCTTCATTCCAAACCTTTTATTGCTCCATTCATTAAGAGATATTGATATTCTGTGCTATAACACAGAGTGATATTGTATCCTTACGGTTTCAGTGAAATAATATTCGCCCTTAACTCACCGAAGGCGAATATAACTGAAAAAACTCTTGTTCAAAAAGAACAAGAGTTTTTTCTATGATCTGTTTTTCGTAAACAATGCTTATTTTTGTATAGTTTTTCCGAAAGTTGTAAAATGCGGTGCCTTATCTGTAAAGTCTAATCCCAAAAACCATCTGTGTGCCTACATTTTTTAGCCTAAAAGGAGTACGGGGATATAGAGAACATCGGTTCTTCCGACTGCGGTTATTTCAAGCACGCAACGGTTCTGTGCACTGACACACTCACCTGCTGTAATTGTATAATCAAGTTCTGTTTTTGAAATGTAGCGGCCGTTACGATGGGGAATATACGCTGAACTTTTACCTGTAGCGGTAAAGCCTTCGGGCAGCCACCATCTCATTGATATATTTTTGAGTTCATCACCGAAAACACTGTTATATCTTACGGTAAGATGAACCTTTTTCTCTTCAAACGGTGTGACGTCAGGGCCGTTTTCCATCCTCACGTCTGCATAAAGAAGAGTTGAAGCGTAACGTACTGTGTAGGGCGTGAGATCAAGAGCCTCGCACAGTTCTTCACACTCACTGTTTAAAAACTCAAGATGACTGTCGTTAAAATCAGTCTGTAAGTCGGTAAGTTTTACCGCCGCATTGTTTGCAAACAGAAAATGAGGTGCCTGCTTTATAACACGTTCTGAAAGTTCAGTACAGGTTTTGGGTACGCTTCCGCCTGTACGTGCATCGCCGCGGTTTACAGATATCGTTATAATCTTATCGCCGATATACTCCTGCCAATCAGAAGGAATCGCATTTTTTCCGCCGAGAATTCCAAGCGTTGCGCCGACGGTTGCACCTGTACAGTCGGTATCGTCACCGCAGTTTATCGCAGTAATCATTGACTTTTTAAAGTCGCCCTCACCCCACAAAAGACCGATAACCGCGTAGCCGACGTTTGAAGGTGCCTCAAACCAGCCGTTACCTATATCTGCGTTACGCTTTTGCAAAGCATATCTTGTATCAACGTAGCTCATGCCTTTTTTGTGGCAATCAATTACAAAACGCACAGAATCTGCCATGCGCGAATCTTCAGGTATTGTCTTAAGACCGATATTTATACACTCGTGAATATCATTTACAACAAACGCTGCAGACTGCATCGCCGCAACGAATGCGGCGGCAATAGTACCCTCACCCGTGCCGTGATCGACCTTTGCATCCTCCATTGCATACTTTGATGCAATATACGGACAGCCTGGAGCAAGGCATGCCCATATTTCAGTTCTTATCCACGCACCGTTTGAATGCTTCCACAGATTTTCATAATCGCCTGAAAGAGGCGGAATAAGACCTCTGCGCATATTGTTTTTTCCGATACCGTACTCGTTCCAGTTGGGCGGGATAAGACCTATCCACATTTCACCGAGTGATGCGGCATTTACAGCTTTTGCGCCAAGCGATTCAACTGCATGAAGCCATATAAGCTGAAGGTCAAGGTCATCGTTGGGAAGCGGCTCACCCGCCTCTGACGCAAAGCCTGTGATATCAAACATATCATGCTTACCCTCGTATGGGGCACCCATTGTACCGCCGATGTTTTTACCTATCCAACATGCGAATACTTTATCTCTGTAGCTGTCATTATTTAGATTTATATCGGGTATTACTTTTTTAGCCATTATAAAAGCACTCCTTTCATCCGATCACATATATTGTATCAGATGAACGAGTGCTTTTGTACCCTGTTTTTTTACCGCTTTGGCATGTTTTTTTACTTTTTCCTGTAATCGCTCGGCAAGCTTCCTAGATATTTTGAAAACGCATGGGTACAGCTACTTCTGTCAGCAAAGCCTGACTTTATGCTTACCTCCTGTATTGAAAGCGACGTTGTTGAAATCAGTTTTATCGCAAAATCAAGACGCTTGCGGGTAATATACTCGGTAAGCGACATTCCGAATTTTTCTTTAAAAACACGGCTGAAATAGGACGGATTATAAAAGCATTTCTGCGCAAGCGCCGAAAGAGTAAGACGCTCTCCAAGATGGCTGTCAATATACTCAGCAAGTTCATGCCACGTATTATAAAGTTCCTGCGGTTTAAGTCCCTGTTCGGTTTTTCTGAGAAGCATTATAAAAAACGTACTCAGATAATTACCCACCACAGTTTCCCAATGGCTGTCTTTTTTTTGATATTCATCAAGCATTGACAGTATTATGCTTTCGAGCATATCTCTTTCTTTCCCAAAAAAAGATATTTTTCCCGACTGTTCATTACTTCTCATTTCATTAAAGGCGCTGAGTGACAGTATCGAAAACGCATTTTCTGCACTTATCATCCCATCAAGTCGGAGGCCAAGCGG
>JAZUOQ010000145.1:0-3631 GCA_045604775.1 Eubacteriales bacterium | reverse complement strand
GAAGTTACAATGTATGTTAATGTTGGTGATAAGGTTATCACTTCTAAGTATTCCGGCACCGAAGTTAAGCTTGACGGTGAGGAATATACAATTGTAAGACAGTCTGATATTCTGGCTGTTGTTGAATAAGGAGTGAACATTAATGGCTAAACAAATCATTTACGGAGAGGACGCAAGAAAGGCGCTTCAGGCAGGTGTTGATAAACTTGCTGACACAGTTAAGATAACACTCGGTCCTAAGGGCAGAAATGTTGTTCTTGACAAAAAATACGGTTCACCACTCATTACAAATGACGGTGTTACCATTGCAAAGGATATTGAACTTGAAGATGCTTTTGAGAATATGGGCGCTCAGCTTGTAAAAGAAGTATCTACAAAGACAAACGATACTGCAGGTGACGGTACTACTACCGCAACGCTTCTTGCACAGGCTCTTATCCGTGAGGGTATGAAAAATGTTACTGCCGGTGCTAACCCGATGATACTCAGAAAAGGTATCAAAAAGGCAGTTGACAAAACTGTCGAGGTTGTAGTTGCAAACTCACAGAAAATAAGCGGCACAGATGATATTGCAAGAGTTGCTACAGTTTCATCATCTGACGAAACTGTCGGTGCACTTATTGCTGATGCTATGGCTAAGGTTAAAACTGACGGTGTTATAACTGTTGAGGAGTCAAAGACTGCTGAAACTTATTGTGATGTTGTTGAAGGTATGCAGTTCGACCGCGGATACATCACACCTTATATGGTAACAGATACCGATAAGATGGAAGCTATCGTTGATGATGCTTATCTTCTTATAACTGACAAAAAGATCACAAACATTCAAGAAATTTTACCGCTTCTCGAGCAGATAGTACAGGCAGGTAAGAAACTTGTTATAATTGCTGAAGACATCGAGGGTGAGGCGCTTGCTACACTTATCGTTAACAAAATCCGCGGAACCTTCGCTTGTGTTGCTGTAAAAGCTCCGGGCTTTGGCGACAGACGTAAGGAAATGCTTCAGGACATAGCTATTCTAACAGGCGGTCAGGTAATTTCGGAAGAGATCGGTCTTGACCTTAAGGAAGCTACTGTTGATATGCTTGGTCACGCAACACAGGTTAAGGTCACAAAAGAAAACACCATTATTGTTGGCGGTGCAGGTGATGCTGAAAACATAAGTGCAAGAGTTAGTCAGATACGTGCTGCTATAGAAACCACCACTTCTGATTTCGACCGTGAGAAGCTTGAAGAGCGTCTTGCAAAACTTGCAGGCGGTGTTGCTGTAATCAAAGTAGGTGCAGCCACAGAGACCGAAATGAAAGAAAAGAAACTTCGTGTTGAAGATGCTTTAGCTGCTACAAAGGCGGCTGTTGAGGAAGGTATTGTTGCCGGCGGTGGTACTGCTTATATCAAGGCAATTCCCGAAATCAAAAAGCTTTATGACGAAGCTGAGGGCGATGAGAAAACAGGTATTGCTATCGTTATGAAAGCACTTGAAGAACCTGTACGCCAGATCGCACTTAACAGTGGTCTTGAGGGTTCTGTAATTCTTGATAATATTATTAAGAATGATAAAGTTGAGTATGGCTTTGATGCATATAACGAAACCTACTGCGATATGTTTGCTGCAGGTATTGTTGATCCTACAAAGGTAACACGCTCAGCACTTCAGAATGCGGCATCGGTTGCTTCTACTGTTCTTACAACAGAAAGCCTTGTTGCTGATATTAAAGATCCTGCTGCAGATGCAGCTCAGGCAGCTGCTATGAATCAAATGGGCGGCGGAATGTATTAAAATACAATTACAAAAAAATAAAAACACTCTTATGAGTGTTTTTATTTTTTTGTCTAATATAAACAGAATTAGATACTAAAATAAAAATATAATAAATTATATAACACCTATAAATATACTTTAAAAATAAATGGTATTCTATCATATTTTCGTCTTTATCTTTATATAATGATACAAAGAAAGGACGGGTTATATGAAACTGAAGATTTTGGTATTGATTACACTTTTACTACTTAGCGGATGCAGTAAGTCACCTGACAGTGAAATACAGGAAATAACATATCCGCCTGCAGACACAAAAGGTATTAATGTTACATACATAAACACAAAAAACGGATTAGTACCCATTTGCTATACAAAAGATGGTAAAATTTCACTGAGCGGAGAAAATTATTATTACAACTTAAAGAATATTATTAGTTCTGAACAGTCACTTAAAGATAAAGCATATACTTATTTTTCGCACACAGGTAAAAATTTGGGGAGTGTTAATTATAGTGAGCTTGAAAGCAAACTTTTGTGTAACACTCCATGCAGTGCACTTATTACAAGTTCAAACTGGCAATTAAGTCCGACATTGCGCTACGAAAGCGTTAAAGACAGCAAAAAAACTGCCATTGAGTACAGGCAGTTTCTTACAGACACGTATCCCGAAAGGTTTGAGGACATTGACAGCGTAAATATTACAGATATATGGGAATATGACCTTGACGGTGACAGTGCAAATGAAGCAATACTGAAAGCAAAAGACGAAAACGGCATTATACTGTACCTAATGTCACCAACACTCAGTAACTGTGTTTTAGAAGAAACAGGATCAGATTTTACAGCAACACCGTTTATTGCCGACCTTGACGGAAATGGGAAGTTTTCATTGCTTACAGTTACCGGTGATAATTTTAAGTATGTAACTGTCTACAAGGAAAACAGTATGGAGTGCGAATATATGGTTTATTTACCCATTGAATAAACACAACCGCAATAATTTTGCCGGTATAGTTCATATTTTTGTGAAAGACGTATAGAATTAAGATAACCGTTTCGCTTTTTAAAATCTGACGGAAGCCACGGGAGGTTGTATTTTTTAGATACTGCCTCCCCTATTTCATTTATAAGCTGTGCATTTTTATGAGGACTTACTGTAAGAGTTGTAGCAAACATATCAAAACCCTGTTCTTTAGCAAGACGAGCGGTATAATCAAGGCGGAGTTTAAAACACTCAGTACACCTTGCACCACCCTCACGCTCATTTTCAAGACCATTTGACACCGCAAAAAATCTATCTGTATCATAATCGCAACAGTACGTTTTTACCCCTAAAATTTGGCAAAGACGAAGCTGTTCATCAAGCCGTTTTTGATATTCAGTCTCTGGATGAACGTTTGGATTATAAAAAAACAATGTAATATCAAAATACTCCATAAGATAGGTCAGAACATAACTGCTACATGGGCCGCAACAGCTATGAAGTGCAAGACGCGGTTTGGTTTCAAGACAATTTATAATTTTATCAAGTTTTAACTGATAGTTTTCCATAAATACCTCTGAATTTTTTTATATTTTAACACAAAACATTGACTTTTATCAAGACATTAAATAAAATAAAAAACGAGGTAAACGTTATGGTTTAAGGGGGCCGGGCATCTGTGCTCCGAGGTTCACTATTTGCTTTCTGCTTTTCAGCCAATTTCACCCTATTTTGATTCCTCACTTCCCTAAATTCACAAACACATTTTGTCTAGCAAATCTCACACTTTCTAACCTTCCATAACCTTAGTACTTCATCACATTATAAATACCCCTCTTCATTGCAAACCTAAGTCGGAGGCCAAGCGGTCTTAGGAAGACAAC
>JAZUOQ010000144.1:0-3374 GCA_045604775.1 Eubacteriales bacterium | reverse complement strand
GCTCATCAAGTATATATACAACGCCCATCAGACACGAACCAATTTGTGTTGCGAGTCGTATGCGTTGACTCTCACCACCGGAAAGTGTACCTGAACTTCGTGATAGAGTAAGATATTCAAGCCCAACATTCTTTAAAAATTCCAGTCTGCTTTTAATTTCTTTGATAACCTGGTGCGCAATCATTATGTCTTTTTCGCTAAGTTTGAGATTATCAAAAAAATCAATGAGTTTAACGACTGACAGATCAGTAATGTCACTTATATTTTTATTTCCAACCGTTACTGCAAGCACATCCGGACGCAGACGCTTTCCTTTGCAGGCAGTGCAGTCGCTTTCCCGCATCATACTCTCAATTTCTCTGCGCATATAATCACTGGTTGTTTCCTTGAACCTGCGTTCAAGATTGGGAATGACACCCTCGTAAGAACTGTCATACTCAACGCTTCCAAATGACGACTTTCTATTCATTTTAAGCTTTTCGCCGCCGTTTCCGTACAATACAATATCCATTTTTTCTTTGGGGATATCTTTTATAGGTACATCAAGCGGTATATCATACTGTTTTGATATTGCATTGAAGTACATTCGGGTAATGGTATCACCGTGGAACGGATTACTCCAGCCTGTAGCTTTAAATGCACCGTCCATTATTGATTTGTTTTTATCCGGCATCAGAAGATCCAAATCAAGCTTTAATTTATATCCGATGCCGTCACATTCCGGACATGCCCCGAACGGTGCGTTGAATGAGAACATTCGTGGATTAAGTTCTTCAATTGAAAAATCGTGGTCCGGACAACTGTAATTTTGCGAAAAAAGTATTTCTTCGCTATCAAACGGAGCAGCAATAACAAGCCCTTTGGCATTGTGAAGAGCAGTTTCAATCGAATCAGAAAGTCTGCTGCGAACACCTTCGCGTATTATCAGTCTGTCAACTACAATTTCTATGTTGTGCTTTTTATTCTTTTCAAGTTTTATTTCTTCCATCAGATCGTACATAATCCCATCAACACGTACGCGTACAAAACCGCTTTTGGCGGAGTCTTCAAAAAGCTTTGTATATTCGCCCTTTCTGTTTCGTACTACCGGTGCGAGAATATTAAGTTTTGTGCCCTCGGGAAATTCAAGTATACGATCCACAATCTGATCAATTGTCTGTTGGGTTATTTCTCTGCCGCAAACCGGACAGTGAGGCTTACCTACACGCGCGTAAAGTAAACGTAGATAATCATAAATTTCTGTAACAGTGCCAACTGTGGAACGCGGATTTTTTGATGTTGTTTTTTGATCAATGGATATAGCAGGGGAAAGTCCTTCAATTTCATCGACATCCGGTTTTTCCATCTGACCCAAAAATTGTCGTGCATAAGAAGATAGACTTTCCACATATCTGCGTTGACCTTCTGCATATAACGTATCAAACGCAAGTGAAGACTTACCGCTGCCCGAAAGACCTGTAAATACTACAAGCTTATCACGCGGTATTTTTAAGTCTATGTTTTTCAGGTTGTTGGCACGAGCCCCTTTGACCTGTATATAATTTGCCATTTAGTTTTCCTTTCTGAGTTTTGCAATCTTATCACGCATAATAGCTGCATACTCAAACTCCAAAAGCCGTGCAGCTTCTTTCATCTGACGTGTGTACTCATTTATCATACGTTCTTTTTCTTTCTTTGTCAGTTTACCCTTTGGTTTGTCTTGGGCGGGTGTAGATATTTCAATTATTGAATGAACATCTTTGGTTACAGAACGCGGTACGATCCCATGTTCCCTGTTATACCTGTCCTGAATTTCGCGACGGCGGTTAGTTTCAGTTATAGCGCGTTCCATAGACGGTGTTACACTGTCAGCATACATAATGACTTGACCGTGTTCGTTACGTGCTGCCCTTCCGACAGTTTGTATAAGAGAAGTTTCAGAACGCAGAAAACCTTCTTTGTCAGCATCCAGTATTGCCACAAGTGATACTTCAGGTATATCAAGACCCTCTCGCAGTAAGTTTATGCCAACCAATACATCATACTCACCAAGACGCAAATCACGCACAAGTTCCATACGTTCCATTGTTTCGGTATCGTGATGCATATATCGTACCCGCACACCCATACTGCCAAGGTATTCTGTAAGATCTTCTGCCATACGTTTTGTAAGTGTTGTTACAAGTACGCGTTCGTTGCGTTTCGCGCGTATATTAATTTCGGACAGCAGATCGTCCATTTGCCTGTCCACCGGCTTTACAGTGATGAGTGGGTCAAGAAGTCCTGTGGGACGTATTACTTGCTCTGCAATATTTTCACTTCGATCAAGTTCGAATTTTGCAGGGGTTGCACTTACATACAATACTTTATCTAGTTTTGTCAAAAATTCATCAAAATTAAGCGGTCTGTTATCAAAAGCTGAAGGCAGTCTGAAACCGTATCGTACAAGACTTTCTTTTCGCGAACGGTCACCGCCGTACATGCCGCGTACTTGTGGAACAGTAACGTGAGATTCGTCAATTATAAGTAGAAAATCATCGGGGAAAAAGTCGAAAAGAGTAAACGGTGTACTGCCGGGGGCTCTTCCGCTCATAACACGCGAATAATTTTCAATACCCGAACAAAAACCAAGTTCATCGAGCATTTCCATATCGTAAAGGGTGCGTTGCTCTATACGTTGTGCTTCGATTAAAAGGTTGTTTTCATTAAAATATTTAACACGTTCTACAAGTTCTTCTTTAATTTCTTTTATTGCTTTGTCTACACGCTCACGTGAAGTGACATAGTGTGAAGCGGGATAAATAGCAGTGTGTGATAAGACTGCTATAAGTTCACCTGTGATGTGATTAATTTCGCATATCCGCTCAATCTCGTCGTCAAAAAACTCGACACGGATAATGTTGCCGGACGATGCGGCAGGGAATATCTCAAGTACGTCACCACGCACACGGAACTTGTTACGTGAAAAGTCAATGTCATTTCTTTCATACTGAATAGAAACAAGTTCACGTATAACATCATCCCTGTCTTTCTTCATACCTGGTCGTAGAGAAATTATAAGACTTTTGTATTCAGCAGGATCACCCAAACTGTAAATGCAGGAAACAGATGATACGATTATGGTATCGGATCGCTCAAGAATAGAGCATGTCGCACTATGACGCAATTTATCTATCTCGTCGTTTATTGAACTGTCTTTTTCAATGTATGTGTCAGATGCGGCAATGTATGCTTCAGGTTGATAGTAGTCATAGTATGACACGAAATATTCCACCGCATTGTTTGGAAAAAACTCACGGAGTTCGGAACAAAGCTGTGCCGCGAGTGTTTTGTTGTGAGCAAGAACAAGAGTCGGTTTGTTGATTTTAGCTATCACGTTTGCCATTGTAAATGTT
>JAZUOQ010000143.1:0-3378 GCA_045604775.1 Eubacteriales bacterium | reverse complement strand
TATAATATTCTTGTGGTACTTTTTTCATTGTAATTTAATAATACCACAAAAAATTACTGCTGTCACGCATTTTTTCGTGACAGCAGTTTTTTTCTTTTTTACTCTTTTTTTACAGCGCCTTGTTTTGTATCTTAGCCGACGCGGTTTATTTGACGGTTACCAGGCTCAATCGCCTGCTCCACATCAATGCTATTTTAAGTTAAGGGGTCAATAAGGGGTCAAAACAAATTTCATAGGTAACCGTCAAATAAACCGCGTCCCATAAGATACAAAATAACATCGCCCGTGGGGAGGGGAAACTTTATCAATCATTCCACGGGAGCAGTATCGTGCCTGACGAATTAGAAAATAGGTCGGTCAGATACTTTTCAACGTCCAAACCGTTAGCCTGTGCTGTTGAAATTATCGAGTACAAAATGGCGCTGCATTTTGCACCCCTTGCGGTATTATTGAAGAGCCAGTTCTTACGGCCGACTGTAAATGGTCTGATAGCATTTTCAGCACGGTTGTTATCTATGGGAACATCTCCGTCTTCAAGGAACGTATACAGATATTTCTTTTCATTGAGCGTATATCTGACTGCATCAACAAGCTTGTTCTTACCGCTGACCTGCAATGTTTCCACCCACGCAAAGAAAGCATCAAGTAAAGGCTTGATCTTTACAAGACGCTGCTTATATCTTTCCTCAGCAGTAAGTTCTGTCAGCAATTTTTCTTCATGGTATATCCTGTTGCAGAAATCCACGCCTTTGGCTGCTGATGATGTTTCATATGCTGATTTTTCCTTAGGCAGTGCGTTTATCCAGTATCTTCTTACATGGGTGAGGCAGCCGCATCTCCTTGCATTTTGAAGTGCGTTGTATGCTGCATAACCGTCGCACACAAGGAACCCATCAAATTCTCCAAGAAATCTGACTGCGTTTTCGCTTTTCCTTGTAGGATGATAATCAAAAATGATATTACTGCGGTCATTGATCTTTCCGTTGCAGTATACCCACATTCTTGAATCGGTCGTTGCCTTTCTGCCTTCTTCGTGCAGTACCTGAAATACTGTTTCATCAGCGTGAATGATCTTTTCTGATAACAGCTTTTCTTTCATATTCTGCACTATGGGAGCACACCATTTCTCAGCTGCATAGCATACCCAGTTCGACATAGTTGCTTTCAGTAATGGTATTCCCTTTGATTTGAAGTCCTTCTCCTGCCTATGTAGAGGCACAGCTTTACAAAACTTCTCATAAACAATATGTGCAAGGAGTTTAGGAGAACAATAGCTTCCCGGTATCATATGTTCAGGATGTTCCGCACGTCTGATATTGCATGGTTCAGTACTCACTTCGGGAGTTGTACCGCACTTGATACACTTATATACCTTTACTATGTGACGGCGGATATGAAACTTAGCGGGGGTATATATCAGTTCATCATATTTATCTTCGCCAATCTCTGTCATATCAGAGCCGCATTTATCACATTTAGGATTGTCTTCCTTATGTAATACCTCTTCAACAGGTAATTCACTCATCCAGTCATCGTGAGTACGTTTTTTCTTGCGCTTATGCTCAGGGACTGTAACAGCCTCTATAGGCACAGAAACAGCCTGTTCTTCTTTTGGAAACATAGAAAGCTGTGTGCCTTCGTTGGTATCAAAGATAACAGAAGTCTGTTCTGTTTTTCTTCCGAATACCTGTTTCTTCAGCCATTCAAACTGCTCCTGCATAAGAGAAAGCTGTTCTTCAAGTACTGCAACTTTATTACGGAGCGCAGCATTTTCCTGAGCTAATGTTGTATCATTATTTGCTGTATTCTGCTCAGACATACCACACACCGACCTTCGTTTTATGATACATATATTATACCATAAAATCGCCGAAAAAGCAAGTAAAATAGCCAATTTTCATCAATATATCACACTTGGTTTTCCGTCTTTTATTGCTTTGGGTTGTTCTATTTTTAAGCCTTCCAGAAGCCAGCGTGTCTGCTGCGGAGTGAGCAGTTTTGCTTCTGTTTCATTACGCGGCCATTGAAATTTCCCATTGTCAAGACGTTTATACAACAGCAGAAATCCGTCACCTTCCCAAAGAAGTCCTTTAATGCGGTCACAACGTCTGCCACAAAACAAGAACAATGATGTGCTATACGGATCAAGTTGTAATTGTGCTTGTACTATTGTTGCAAGTCCGTCTATTGAGCGACGCAGATCAGTATACCCTGTGACGATGTATACCTGTTTATCTAATGACAGATCATTCAACATAATTCGTGTACTAATGCAAGCAAAGTATCTGCTGAGATATCTGCCGGAAGTGATATTTGCAAGCCATTTTTCTCGATGCAAATATCTGAGGTCGCTCTTGGAACAGCTACCTGCACTATTGCTGGTTCAGATTCCAAACAATATTCACGAACTTTGCGGAGTCGATAATAATATGTTTTAAGATTGATACCATTCTCAGCGCAGAATGCTGTTACCGTCATTCCGCTTTCCTGTTGTGCTTTAATCTGCTCCATCCATTCCTGTAGCTTTACATCTCGCTTGATAGTGGTAATAGCTGTCGTTGTTTTCATTTCCGTATTCCTCCTGTGTCTAATTTAGTCTGGTTTACTCCATAGACTATTTTAGTCACTCTAATTTTGTCTATGGACTTGCTTTGACTTTATTATACATCGGTTTTCTTTTTTATGGAATACGTACTTTATTTTATGCTTACCAAATTTTTATCGTATCTGCTTTTTATTGCAATATTTCATCAAAAATTCAAAGCCTGCTTATAAACAAAATACCGCCTGTGAAGTTGAATCACGGGCGGTTGTTGATTATATTAAGTTGTGTAAACTGAAAGATTCCACAGTAATTTAATTCACATCGCATTCCAAATAAAACAAAATGCAAAAACACATTTCAATGGAAGCAGGCATCCAGATATTGAACAGCGATTCCGCAGTAATGCCGTCATTGATGAAGTCCTATTTTATGCGGTAGGCATAGAAAGCGGAAATGGAGAACAGCAATCGACAAACCTACATAGCCTATGCCTACAACTGCTATTTTCATTGTATATTTCTCCTTATTTTTAAGATAATCTTATACGAATTACAATATGCCATATCACCAGAAAATAGCTTATCATTTAAAATCAGATTAACATTTATTCTGACTTTTACTACAGCTATAATACTTATTTATTTCTAAAGCATTCATTATTTGATCAACAACATTTGTAGCATATACACCTGCTGGAACAATAAATTCTATATCTATCATATTTTTTCCCAAGTAAATATCGTCAGGTAAAATGCCTGACGCATCGTAAAGGACTTCTAACTACGGCTGACTGAAACTCTTTTTCTCAAAAATATCACCATTTTCATCATATC
>JAZUOQ010000142.1:0-11811 GCA_045604775.1 Eubacteriales bacterium | reverse complement strand
GTCAGCATACTTGGCAGAACACTTAAAACAGAGGATGCAATTATCGCAAACAAAACGATAAGAAGATGCCATTTATATGGCATAAGGTACGAAAAAATCCGAACAATAAGTCCTTTTGTGATTTTGGGCATATTTTTCTTTTCATCTTCCGTAAGTGTACGCCCAATAGCACGTCTGCCACCATAGAGAGGGGGCATATTAATCTTCCCCCTCGGCATGAGAAGATTTTTTTCTTCTACCGACAAATTTGCGTACCGCACCCGATACAAATGCATAAAGCGCAGCACTTGCAAGAGCCTGAAGAATATTAAAAATCACTGAATTTGCTGCAGCCACACTAATAGCTGAAACAAAATTACTGCCGGATATCAAAAGAAGCACAAACTCAGCGACATAATAACCTGCAACAGTAACAATACCACTTAAACAAATAAGAAAATCTTGTAAAACAGGGTTATCCGTAAGTTTTAAAGGCGCCTTGATAGTTATAACAACAAGTGATTTTATAATTATAGAGGGGATTATATATATTGCACTTCCCAGTGTAAGATCCGCAAGCCCTGCACCGATAACCGCAGCCGAAACAGCAGATGGAAGAGGTAGTACAAGAGCCGCAATGTATATAAATGTATCACCTATATGTATGTATGCACCCCCACCGATAGGAGCAACTGCACCTGTTAGAGTTGCAACATAAATTAATGCTGCAAAAATAGCAGAAGTTGTGATCATTTTGCTTTTTTTCCTTGTCATCTAAAACACCCCACTTAGTAAATTGAGTTTGTCTTCAAACCGTACACCATATAGTTTATCACCGTTATTGTTGTATGTATCACGCGTACAAAGTTCTGTGAAATCAGCAGCGTTTTTTACGGCTGTTTTAAAAGGTGTACCACGTACTATTTCACCGCACATAACGCTTGCATACACATCCCCTGTTCCACAATACAAAATAGGCACTTTATCGTTTTTCAAAACAGAAATATCGCCATCATCATACACAAGATTAAGTATTTTATCACACGGAGCATCAGTTACAACATTTGCTTCAAGACCTGTAACGGCAATTTTTTTTACACCGCTTTGTGCCACGCGCTTACAAAGTTCACCAACACCATCAAGAGTTATACTATTTTCAGGATACGCTGTTCTTGCAAGTACACAAAGTTCTGTAAGGTTAGGAGTTATAATATCTGCAGCACCGGCCAACCGCCGCATATGCTCAAGCATTACAGAATTATATGTTGTATATATTTTACCTTCGTCACCCATAACCGGATCAACTATTTTAACGGCATTTTTACCAAATCGCGCCATAAAATCAAGCGTTATATCTATCTGATGCTCAGACCCTAAAAAACCGCTGTAAACTGCATCAAACTGTGCACCCAGCTTTGCCCAGCAATCAGTATATTCCTTCATATGCTCAGTAAAATCATAAAAAGTATATACAGGAAATGCAGTATGATTAGACAGTACGGCTGTGGGCAACACCGCACACTCATGCCCCATTGTGCTGACAATTGGCAAAGCCACGGTGAGTGAGCATCTGCCGATACCCGATAAATCATTTATAAGTGCTACACGCTTCATACTGCATACCCCATAATTTAATTAATTTATTTTACCACAACCGTATATGTTTTTCAATAGTTAATATCCGTATTTTACATTGTCTGCATACTCTTTAAGCACATTATCCGGAAACCCAACGATTTCAGGGAATGAATCGTGATATACACCGTTTGCAAGCATTTTCCATACGGCGCTCTGTGCATCCTCTGCATTATTACCCGTAAACTGAAGATCATCCACACCTAATATATCTGCAAAACTGTCACTGTAATATCCGTTTTTAATAAGGGTAAGAACATTAGATATTTGATTTTTATTTGCAGATTTAGCCGCATTCTTGGCTGCCTGTGCTCTGTCATAAGCATCTTGTTGTGCCTCATACGCATCACGCTGTGCCTGATATTCTCTGTCCAGTTTATCCTGCTCGGCCTGATAATCACGGTCGTACTGCTTAAAGTTATTTAAAATAGCATCCTGTTCTTTCTGGTAGTCAAACTGTTCAAGAGCAAGTGCATGTTTTAGTGCATCCTGTTCTTTTTGATAATCACTGTCCGATTTGCGTTCAAGACGGTCAGCACGGTCAAGCGCCGAATCATAAAGTACGCTTGCTATCTCACTATCACTCTCACTCTGTGAAAGTGCCGACTGTTGCATAATATCGCGCTTGATTTCATCAGTATCGCTGTAAATGCTGTCACGCAATACATTATAATTATTATCAATAGATGCAAGAGTACTTTCAGTAGCACCGCCTGTAATACCCGATGCTTTCATAGTCTGATCAAGACCCAGTTTGCTCTGCATATTCTTTATGTACGCCTGACGCAATCTCTCCGCGTTATCAACGTCAGCCTGTTTGAGCTGACTTTCATATGCTTTTTGTTTTTTGCTTTCAGCTTCACGCAGTGCATCAGTATAATCATTTACCGATGTTGCCGCAGTATAAACTCCTGTACTGATTGGTATAAATTCACTTCCGTCACCACCGCCGCTGTATCCGTAGCTGTTACGAATAGTTTCAGCCTCCGTATGAAATTGCTCACGCTTGTTTTTATCGTCAGTCGCAAGCCAGGCAGCATTGAGTTCATTTATACGCTTAAGATCATCAGCTTTTAAAATATTTTGATCAAAAAAACTCGCCATAATTTCTCCTTTACATAATTTGATATTCTATTCCGAATTGTTTTAAAGTAAACGGCTCATTAATAATTTCACTTTCAAATCTAAGCTTTATTCCTCTGCCTTTTTTATGTAAAAGCCGTTTATAGACAGAATAATCTTTTATTCTGTTCCCATAAGCAAAACGTGCAAAATCCAACGCATCGTATCGAAAAATCCGAAAACTTCCGTCATAGTCTTTTACCATACGCCACGGCTCATTATCAAACTTGGCAAGAATTTTAATATCAGTATTAAGCAAATAGCCATCCTCGCCGTAGTCACCGCCGATAAGTACACCAAGTCTATCAAAAAACTTATTAAGATAAAAATCACCGCAATACATATACGGAGTTTCCCAATAAGCTTTGATAGGAAAAAAATTACCGATCCCGCCTCGTTCATCACGATATTCGGTGTTTTTACGAAAACCCTTATTGAAAAAGTAAACGCTATCACTTGACGAAAAATAAAGAGTATCATTATATAACCACATATTTACTGCCTGAATTTCAGTCCATATATAACCCTCATACACCCTCATAGAAAACGGAGAATCATTGCTTTCAAGAGAAAACTGCTTTCCGTCAAATATATAAAGTCTGTCTTTTTTATTGGTTATAATAAGAAAATCTTCCATTGTTATTAATTCACACTCAGACAGATCTTCATTTAACAAATGCGCATGCAGGTTTGATGAACGTATCTGGCAACACCTTTCATCAAGTACACCGCTTGCGGTGATAGCACAAATACCCTCACGTGTAAGATATACTATTTCATTATCAAAAATAACAGGCGGTATTACGCCTACCGGCTGAGGAGTTTTAAAAATACCGTTTATAACAAATTTGACTTCACTGCCGAATGTGTCATAATCAGCATCGCTCATAACACCGCTTATCGTATATACATTATCATTGCATATTACTGCAAGATCTGTATTCTGCCCAGCCAAAGCCATAACATGTGTGTCCGCACTTCCTACACGTATGTAATTAACATCAGGAAAATACAGCGGATTATTCATATCAGAATAATAAACGATACCTGTTTGCGATTCCGAAGCAGATAAAAATGCTCTGTCTTTGTAACCCGCAACACCGAATTCTGCAGCGCATTTGCAGGAACCGATATTATTAAGCGTTGTGGCGGCATCTTTTCGACGGTAAACAATACGTACATTATCCTCTCCTTCTGCAACAGTTTCTGTAGGTTGCTCAGTCAATGTTACAGTTGTAGACGTATAGCTTTTGTAAGTTGTATTTTTCCATTTTCCTGTTGCAGTTTTAAAATAAACCTGTATATCACCGGCACATTCAAGATGAAGAGTATAGGTTAGACTCACACCGTCTGATATGAACTGCTCTGCCACAAATGGATTTATCATATTTACCGCCTCATAAGCAGCACCTGCTCCGTTTGGCTTACATCCTATAAAAACCGTGGGAAGATACGACTGCTCACTGTTATTTACAGTATTCAGCGTTCCGCCTATAAAAAAATACTTATAAGAGTCTGTATCAAACACCATTAACGATTTACCGCCCATAATGAAAACATATTTATCTATGCTTGCAAATTTAACAGAAGTAAAGTTACTGTCTGTTGGTATTTTGGCGTGTACCTGCGCATTTGAATCAATGCCGCCGTCTGTTACGATAATATTGTTTTCTACTGCAAAAAAGCCAAGTTCTTTATCAGCCGGTACATACGATGCTTTAATATTTCCTATTGCACTGTAACAATAGTTATAGCCCGGTCGCTTACTGACTTCGCCCGATCCCGTACGTATCATATTTACCATACCCGGCATCATACTGCCCGTGTAATAACTTTTACCGTCTGCACGAGACAATGTTGTTTTCCCTACTGTTTCAGTGGCATTAAGACCTTTGAGTGTATCACATTTTACAATACCGCTACCGCTAATGGAACCGCTGCGTATTTTAACAGGTGAATACTCATACATTTGCAAGCCCCTCCATTTCTATTACAGTCATAACAGAAGCGGAATTATTGCTCGCAGAAATACTGGCAAGTATACTGTTATACATATCCATAAATGCATAATACCTGCGCATATCACTGTCCGCCAAAACTATACGTGCTGCAGCATAGTAAGGTATTGCCCTTTGTGCCTCCGGTGATATTTCAAACTCAGTATCACCTGAGGTATCGTCTTTTAACCGAATAGGGTAAGCATAATATTTAATCACTCCCGATTTATCAAGCTTTAAATTCCTTTTATCAATACGGGTATAGCCCGCATCTATACTTTTAAGCCTAAAAACATCCAAGGGTAATTCCACAGTGCCCGCTTGTGCTACAAAACTTTTTTCAATAGGTGAAACGGTTGTTGCTATCTCCAACTGTGCCAAATCATAATAACTTGTAAGTACATCTTCAACATCGTGAAAATCGTCCTCACCTACAAGTGCTAAAACAAGCCGATTTGCATCATTAATAGTCATTATTACACCTCCTTTTGAAATGGGCACGGGCTTTTTGCCCGCACCCGATTAAACTTACGGCAATTCAACAACCGCTACTGATGTTGCACTATCTCCAGTATATAAGATAACATAGCCGCTATCGTCACCCGTTGTTTGCATAAACCTGCCGCTTTCAAGTACAACAGCAACAGTCGTTTCCTCCGGTAAATGTACATTAAGATCTCCCACACCCTGAATAGAATCACCGGCGAAAACAGTCAATTGGCTTTCAGAGCCGCTGTTTTTCACAATAACAAGGATCTTTGCGTCCTCTCTGTTCTTGTAACTGATTTTTATTCTGCCGTCGCCGTCTGAATTTATAAATTCGGGCATAGGTTTTGCCTCATTAAAGGCAAGTGAAAGATTTGTTGTTTCTATCATTTTTAATTCTCCTTGATTTTATTTATGTGCTTTGATAACATAAAGTTCTTTAGGTCTTACGATCTTACCGCCGTATACATTAAGACCTTTTACCGCATCGGCAAAGAAAGATTCCGGACGGTATGCCTCTGTTTCATCAATACCGCCTGCAAAAGCGATGGCACGATTTGTGCGAACCATCATATAATCATCGGTACCGTCGTTGTAGAGGTTATTTGAAAGTTTCACCTTACAGTTGTCATACATACCAACAACACCTTTCTGGATTAATTCATCGTTGTCGGTTTTAAGTATAGTGAGTGCATCACGGAAGAGCTGATAGAAAAATGGGGAAACAGTAATAGTAACCTCATCCTCAACATCAACATCATTTTCACGCAGTGCTAAAAGTGCCGCATCCACCATCGCTTTTGCTTCGTCCGGAGTGGATACTGCTGTGGATTCAGATGAATACAGTGCATCCTTTGCAAGCGATGCTACGAACGAATCGCGCGTTTTTGCCATTTTGGCAGTTGCCTCTTTGATAAGAACTTCCATAAGTCCGCTTGTGGACTGTGCCTTATCAATATCGTCGATCATAAAATTGAATGCCTTTGCCTGATCGATATCGAGGTGTACGCTTGTACCCTCTACCGCAACAGGTGCAGGAATTCCGACACCGGGAACATAGTCAAAGATATCAGGTGCACCGACGCCTATGATTTTAACACGGCTGCCCTGCTTTGCCTCGCCCTCAAACTGTGTCCAGCAGTCCTCGACCAGTCTGCATTTCTTTTCAAGTTCGGTCTGAATGAATTTAGACCAGATAGTTGGTTTAAAATTTGAAAAAGCCATTTTTTTGTTATTCTCCTTTACAGTCTTTTTAATGATTCAAGTGCTTTTTTGTAAACCGCAGGATTCTCAAGATCCTTTGCAGTAAGCCTGTCCAATTCCTTTGAAGAGTAAAATTTATTTCTGGGTGACTCCGAACGTCCTACCGCTCCTGTTGACGGCGGTTTTGGCAATACCTTGCTTTCGGTTGCTCTTCGTACCGCTGCAAACGCAACTGCTGCGTCTACGCCGTTTTCAATGAGCCGTAAAAAATCTCCGCCTAAGTTGTCAAGAGAGGTAATGCTCGGGTCGATTTTCCGTATCGCTTCAAGGTCAGCATCCATCTTATTTTTAACAAGTGTCTCAAGATACTTATCGCTTTGCGCCTTGATGTTTTCCAATTCAGACAGGCCGCTGAGTTTGTTTTTTAGCTCAGCAATTTCTTTTTTGTAATTTTCATTCTCAAGCCGCAATTTGCGAAACCCCGAATTCTCACGGGCACTTTGTGCACGGGCGGCGACCTCCGTTTTTGCGCTCTCCTCGGGCGTCCCCGACTTTGCGCCGCCTTTTGTTTCAGGCTCCACGACTGCCTTTTGTGTGTCGTTTACCACATTGATATTTTCCATAGTTTTACTCCTTTTCTGAAATTCTTTTAATAATTACTGCCATATCCTGTCTTGTAATGTAGGATCTGGGGTTGAAATTTGTTCCGTCACCCTGCATAATTCCCTTTTGGGTAACGTAATCAACAGCATCCTTAGCATAATCTGAGATACTGTCATAATCTGCATAAACTTTAAAATCTGTACTGCTATAGTTTCCACGCACATTAGAAATACCAAGATAACTTGATGGGTTTATCGGTTGATTATTAGCATCATTCAATTGATAATGCAAGTGAACACCCGTAACATTACCTGTATCACCCATCTTACCAATAATTGTTTTTCGGTTTATACGCTCACCTGCAGATACTAGTATGCTACCTTCTGCCAGATGGCAGAATATGTGTCGGCGTCCTTTAGAATCACCTACCGATACATATCTGCCCCAGCCGTCAGGATCATTACCGACCACGCGAACAGTACCATCACAGGTACAATAAACATTTGTGTTGCTTGCTATAAAATCAATACCCTTGTGTCCGTTACTCCACATACTTCCGGTTTCACCGTATGCCGCGGTGATTTTAAAATTCCCGCTCACCGGTAAATTGGTCATTAGTTGTCACCTCCCTTGTTATCCATATCCTCTTTAGCCTTTTTAAGTGCTTTCAATACCCAGCTCGGTAAAACTGAATTGTTACATCTATAAATATTTTCAATAATTGAAATACATTCAGTTATTGCAATATAAACACATATTACAGTCGAAAAAAGCAAGTTATGAGGGAAACTGATATTTACAGTATCTGCAGCATACGGTATGAGTACATCTAAAAAAGTACCAAACCCAAGTGCTACAAACAGCATTAATTTCTTGATAAGCCCTTTATAAGCCTTACCGCTTGAAAGTCCTGTTCCGTCAATAAGAGAAGCCATAACTCCCGTCACCACATCAAACAATACCGCAACACCGACAAGTGCAAAAGCAAGCCCATACATTTTAAAATAGGTCATTACCGCACCTATGACTATTGACAGATAATACTTAACCATTCTGTGCCACCTCCTTTATAAGTGCTTTGAATTCAGGTGTTATCTGATCATACACAAGATACATCTCCGCATCATCCGATTCACAATAAAAAACAGACATCGGTTTATAACACGGAACATCTAAGCATAATGTAGCATCCTCATCACATTCCTGACCGAAATATATGGGTGCAATGCAATGATCTTTACTGAACTCATATTCCGTTGCCTCCGTGCCGGGCTCTATCTGAGGATAGACCGTGATATCGTGATCGCCTGCTGCCACAAGAATATAAAGTGCTTTGCTGTCAGGATCGTAATTTACTGTCCATTCATCATTTTCACTACTGTCACTACCTGAAATAACTATACCCAATTCACTGTTGGCAGGTGAATATTTAGTCATTTCTACATTGCCGTAATCAAAATATGACAAAACAACTTGTACATCACTTGTGTTTGTACCAACAATACGTATACCTCCGTCTTTTTGCATAGTACAGGTAAGCCCGTCTATTGTTTTACTTGACTGATCCAAAAATTCTACATATGGATACAGAACCATATTCTTATTTGTAATCCTAATAAATGTCTCATTTATTTCGGTTTTACGCTTAAATCTGATAAGTGGTTTAAACGGGAAAAGTCCAGCGTCTTTTATAATAAGCATTCTTTTATCTGCTTTTTTTACCACTCGATTTTGCAGGGCATTTTTATAATCAATTTTGATGTCTTCTGCTGATACAAGTGAAGATGCATAATTTCTGACATCTGATTTAAAAAAGCGGTGCAGATCTTCATTGGTAATAATATAATGTGCACCCACATCGAATTCCATATCGTCCGGTTCTTGAGTCCACAACGCACGCGAATAGGAAAATACATCTGCTTTTTTATTAACCCAATCTTCAAGTGACCATACATCAGTTCCCATATGGCGTATATAATATTCGCCGTCTGTTTTACCAAGTGTAAAGTTTGCAAGCTCAGTACCATTTTCAAGATAAATAAATAAAATCGAACAGTTATCTTCAAGACCTAATGAATCAAGTTGTGATTTTAAATTATTAGTATCCAAATTCTCGTCACATGGCATATACTCACGCATAAAAATATTCATTTTTCCTTCAATAGGAATTTCCTGTTCCTCAATTTCTCTGTATGAATATTTATATATCTGCATATCATTGGTACGCTTAAGCACACCCGTATCCCATTCCGTTGCAAACACATCATGAGATTTCGCATCGTTTATAATACGGTCACGAATTCCGTCATCATAATCAGTCGATGAAAGCATTTCATCTGTTTCAGCTTTCGTATAACCTGTATTTTTATAACTTAAATTTTCAATAATACTGTCAGTTTCAGCTTTACTGTAAACCGAATCAATATCAGCTTTGTTTTTTAAAAGTTCTTCTGTTTCTTCTATCGAATAAGCCTCAGACTTATCCAGCTTTTGTGTCAGTTTATAATCAGTTTGAGTTTTGGTATATACATAATTGCTATCCACTTTACCTGAAAGTAAACTGTCGGTTTGATCCTTTGTATATACAGTTTCTTTGTCCGGTTTATTTTTAAGCAATGTATCCGTCTGGTCTTTTGTATAAACGTTTGAAGTGTCCGCTTTAAGCGCAAGCAGTTGCCTTATCTCGTCTTTACTATATACTGTGTCGGCATCTACTCCGTTTTCAATAAGCTCATTAATTTTAGGAATAATCACTCGTCTTGGCAGATAATCAAAAAACTCTTTCATTTCACTCGCTGAAAGATTTGGAACGTCAGCAAGACAAATATGGTATCTCCCCTCTTTTTTTATCTGATCATCGTTTATCAGTGATATTGACATTTTCTGTGCCTCCTCTGTTTTTAATAATTTGTTCCAACTTGGCCTTCGGAACCGAACTGTCATCATCAAGCGCCGAAACATATTCCTCAAATGTTATATGTCCAAGTGTAAATAACTTTTCAAGTGCTTGTTCTCTTGCATATTTAGAAAACGGATTATTATTAGATATATCAATCCTCACATCCGGCGACATAAGTTCAAGTTCACGTACAGATACTTCGCTTCCGTCCGGAAGTGTAAGACCAGATGGATTATATACGATCCAAAGTCTAAACCATATATTTGCTATATCCTCCGCAAACTGCTTGAATTTTGCAGTTTGCTCGTTAAGCGGCAGCGCTGCCTGATCACGTACTGCAATAATGGCAGATCCGGATGCTTCTGTTGGATCTATATTTCCAAGTGCTGCATCACCTGCACCCGAAAGATCCTTTGTCACAGATAAAAGTTCATCACTAAGCGCTTTTGCATCGGGTGACATTGAGGACGGAGTAAGATAGTTTATAGCGTCCTTTAACGTTGTAACACCGCCACCCTCCACCTCAATAGCAGTGCCCACCTCTGTGAGTGCACCGGGATTGACTATTCGGTCAGCAGAATATACAAGCCGCGAATATGCTGTAAGCTTTGCATTTACAAGTCTTCTTGCAAGGTTTCTGTTTATTTCTATCTGATTGGGTATCAGCGGCAGTACCTCTCCGTTACCGCGCGCAGTTCCTCGCTTTCTGTTACATATCAGCGAAGCTATGGGATAACAGCCAAGATTTTTAATAACCGTTTCAGGCTGATATACTACTGTGCTTGTTGTGCGCAGAAAATGGAGATCACCATCAACCAACCACATTTTCAAAAGGCTCTGACACTTATCCTTCCCATAATCTTCATCATCTTCATCTGCTAGAATAGTAAGTGCAATTTCTTTTGATATTCCGTTTTTTTGAGCTTCAATACGGATATCTGATACAGACCTCCTCTCTTTTATAAATATGTATGGTTGTGCTGAAATGTCCGGATTTGACTCGTCACCCAAAAAAATATCCGTTCTGTCAATTATCTGACAAGACCCATCTCCATCATAAAAATAAACGTAACTGTCACCTGCTATCATCGCCGCCTTTACCGCATCCCAACACTTGCTGTCGAGCTTAAGCCGCTCCCATTTCTGCGCCGCAAGCCTTGACAACGATGCGCAAATATTCTGTACACGGCTGTCCGATACAGGTGCTGAATAGTTTATACTCATATTGTTCATTGCAACCATTGCTGTTTTGTACCGAACGATTGGCGCTATAAAATTGTATATCGGCAGTTCGTCATCTCCGCTTTCAAGACCATACCACTGGTCACCTTCGTAAAATCTGTACGCTCTTGAAGTGTCATCATCAATACCCATCTTTCGATGTGTTTCAACACACGCCTCAAACTCAGTATTAAGTTGTGTGGCAGATATGAGTTCTGTTTTTAATGTACTCATTTTTCAACCCTCCTTTGTCCTTTAGATGTTCCGTCGTATATCTCAATATTGTGTAAAAGTGTTTCAATATCAGATATTTTTACAGCCGACGGTGCCTTGGGTGTTTGCTTCTTATGCTTATGTTTCTTTATCAGCACAATCGTTAAAAACACCACAGTAATTAAAACTGTAATTACCATTGTTATCTCCTAAATAATATTTATTTTTTCGCCGTACCCCGCCGCATTTTTTCTCGGCTTTTCAAACTCAAAACCGTAGCGGACAGGTTCGGCCGTCTGTACACTTACCTTAGGCTGACCCGATATAAAATAACGAATCGCATCAGGAGCGTGTGTCAACTCGTGCGGCGTGTTTGAGCAATCAGAAGGATTATGACTGTCGCATTGAAGTTCTGATAATGTGCGTATAAGATTAGGACAGGTACTGAAAATG
>JAZUOQ010000141.1:0-4604 GCA_045604775.1 Eubacteriales bacterium | reverse complement strand
TACTTCATCAATATTGATTTTACATATACTTTCAGTGGCAGATAGTGCGCAGCCTTTGGAATGAACGGTTAAAGGAATAAGCCCATACCAACTTGAAACACCGCCGGCAAAGGCAATAGGATTTTTAAAGGCTTTGTGCTGACGGAACATTTCATCGTATGATTCAACATCAGGCTGAGAATAGTCCCAATATACCAAGGTAAGTTCAGGAGGAACCGAATCGACTATTTTTTGCGGCACTTCTGTTCCTTTTACACGGTAAACACCGTTGTTGAGCATACGGAAAAACATATCACTCCACATACTAGGCTTGAAACCGTATTTTAAGCAAATATCCTTAACTTTCGGCATATGCTCCGCCATAATTTCGGGTCGGTATTTATAGCCGTTTTTATCAAGGTATCTGCCGCTGCCAAGCATTTTTGCCTCATCAAGACCTATATTGATTTTGCGCGTTTTAAATGTTTTGGCACAAGTCTTTATCATCTCTTCAATTAGCTCATAGGTTTTTTCTTCACCCACAAGCATAATATCATTGCAATCAATAATATTATACGAAGCCGGCCACTCAAACATTCCGTTTAGATGCGCAAGTGTTTGTATTGCGGGCACAAGTTCTATACCAAGTTTTTCGGCATACTCATCCAACTCTTTCAGTTCTTCTTTTGTATACCTTCCGCGAAGGTGTCCAAAATACGGATATTTCTCTAATTCAAAAACATCTTCCATATAAAGCAAAAGTGTATTATAACCCTCAAGTGCAATTATTCTGCAAAACTTTTTAAGCGTGTCCACGGTAGGCACTGCATTTCTTGCAGCATCCGGCATAGCACCGAGAATTGTGTACTTCGGCTGTTCATAAACAGAAAAAACAGGTGTAGTACGCTTTTCAGACAGAATACTGATGGCACGCGTAAAAGAACGTATATCAGAATAACCTATAACACCGCCTTTTTCCGTTTTATCTATTGAAAGACCACAGTCTATCTTTTTGACATCATAATCGCCAATTAAACTGTACGCATCCGGAAGTTCTTTCATAACTTCATTTGCTGCAAAATTTAATTTGACATTATCAGTATTGAATTTAAGCATTACAATCGCCCCCTTTTTAAGAATTATACTCCCAAAAAAAATAGACTTCAATATAAAAGCATATTTTTATAGAAAAATTAATTTATCTATGATACAATTAAATTGAAAAATTAAACAAGGGGGATAATATTATGAAATTCTATGCAAACCTACATATCCACTCTACCCATTCAGACGGCAAATACACCCCTAAAGAGCTTGCACGCATTGCTGCTGACGAAGGTTACCTTGCAGCTGCACTTACCGATCATGATACCGCAACAGGCTACCCCGAATTCAAATCAGAATGTGACAAACTCGGTCTTGAATGTATTTTCGGTGTGGAATTTACAGCGCCCTGTGCCCAACTCAAAAAGGCTAACGGAAAAAATGAAAACTTTCATTTAACTGCCTATCACTTTGATCCCGAATACCCCGAAATGAAAGAATATCTGTATCAAATGGGCAAGCGCGAAACTGATCAGACCCGAATTTTATTTGAACGTGGACTGGCGGAAGGACTGATTTCAAATATTACTTGGGATGAAGTACTTGACTTTAACAAAGGTGTAGCATGGCTTTGTAATGAGCACGTGTTCTGTGCAATGAAAGCAAAGGGGCTTATTACTGACCTTGAATACTTTGATTTTTTTCATTCGGTATACGGTGCGCGCCGTCACGAAGTGCCGCCCTCATACCCCTTTAAAAATGCAGATAAACTGATAAAACTTGTACATGATGCCGGCGGTATAATTTTTGTTGCGCATCCTCACAATCAACTTCAGCATATAGATTCACTTATTGAAATGGGCATAGACGGCCTTGAGGTATGGCACCCCGATCTTACCGAAGAAGAAAAAGACAAGGCATATAAAATTGGTATTGAAAAAGGCATTTATATTTCAGGCGGCTCTGATCATTCAGGGCTTTGCGGCGGAGAATACAAAGCCTTTAAAGATCCTAAATCCTGTAAGTTTTACCTTGAACCTACCTCTGTTGGTACTACAAAAGAACACTTTAACGAAATTAAAAACCAAAAAATAAACAGATAGTTTTTAAAATAATATTGCGTAAATATTCCATTGACAAAATGCGATATTATATATTATAATATTTATGGAAAAGGATATTTACATAACTGACGGAATAGTTGCGGTTTAACGCAAAGGGAATGTAAATATAATAAAAGCCGACCGTCTGGGCAAGTCAGTTTATAAATAACTGATTTGCCCATTTTTATTTATAATCAAGGAGCACATCAAATGAAACATAGTAATTGGAACGGTTTTAAACAAGGATTATGGCAAAATGAAATAAATGTAAGAGATTTTATTCAAACTAACTATACTGAATACACGGGCGATGACAGTTTTTTGGCAGACGCAACTACTCGCACAAAGGATCTTATGAAAAAAATTCAAGATCTGTTTGCGCTTGAAAGACAGTACGGCGGTGTACTTGATATTGATACTGCCACCGTATCATCACTAACAACATTCTCGCCCGGATATATTGATAAAGATAATGAAATTATTGTTGGTATGCAAACCAACCGTCCGTTAAAGCGCGGAGTAAGTCCTTTTGGCGGTATACGAATGGCACGTCAAGCATGTGAGGCATACGGCTATAAACTTTCAGAAACAATAGAAGAAGAATTCCGCTATAGAACGACTCATAACGACGGTGTTTTTCGTGCCTATACAAACGAAATGCGTCAAGCACGCAAATGCCACGTAATCACAGGTCTGCCTGATGCATACGGCAGAGGCAGAATCATCGGTGATTACCGCCGTGTTGCGCTTTACGGCATCGATTGGCTTATTGAGCAAAAGAAAAAGGATAAGGATGAACTTTCAAACAAAGCCTTTGATACAAAGAATATTAGGCTTGGCGAAGAACTTTTTAAACAGATATCATTTTTAGACAAACTCAAAGAGATGGCAAAAATGTACGGTTTTGACATAAGTGAGCCCGCTAAAGATGCACGCGAGGCTATACAATGGACATATTTTGCGTATCTTGGCGCTATCAAGGAACAAAACGGTGCTGCAATGTCGCTTGGCAGAGTATCCAGTTTTTTTGATATTTACATTGAACGTGATATTGCCAAGGGTGTACTTACCGAGGCAGGTGCACAGGAACTTATGGATGATTTTGTTATGAAGCTCCGTATTGCACGCCATCTTCGCACACCGGAATACAATGAACTTTTCGGCGGCGATCCTATGTGGATAACAGAAGCTGTAGGCGGTATGGGTGAAGATGGAAGAACACTTGTAACAAAAAACAGCTACCGTATGCTCAATACTCTTTATACACTTGGCTCATCACCGGAACCCAATCTGACTGTTCTTTGGTCAAATAACTTGCCCCAAAACTTCAAAAAATTCTGTGCTAAAATATCAAAGGATACTGATTCTATCCAGTATGAGAACGATGATGTAATGCGTCCCATCTACGGCGATGACTATGCTATTGCTTGTTGTGTTTCCGCTATGAAGATAGGCAAACAGATGCAGTTTTTCGGTGCACGTTGTAATCTGGCAAAACTGTTGCTTATCGCTATTAACGGCGGTTATGATACTACCAGCGGTATGAATATAGGACCTCAGATGGAGCCGCTCAGTTGTGATAAACTTGATTACGATACTGTAATGGAACGTTATGACATATACATTAAGTGGCTTTCAAAGTTATATGTAAACACAATGAACGTCATTCATTATATGCATGATAAATACTGCTACGAAAAAATACAGATGGCTCTTCACGATACAGAGGTTGAACGTTTTATGGCATTCGGTATTGCCGGACTTTCCGTTGTTGCAGACTCACTCAGCGCAATCAAATATGCAAGTGTCAAACCTGTCAGAAATGAAAACGGATATATTGTTGATTATATTACCGAAGGTGATTTCCCCAAATTTGGCAACGATGATGATAGGGTGGATCTTATTGCCAAGGATATGACCCACAAATTCATCACAGAACTGCGCAAAACCCCCACCTACCGTGAGGCAATACATACACTTTCTGTTCTCACGATAACTTCCAATGTTATGTACGGTAAAAACACCGATTCAACACCTGATGGCAGAAAAGCATGCGAACCTTTTGCACCGGGTGCAAACCCGATGCATAACCGTGAGGAAAACGGGGCACTCGCTTCTCTTAACTCAGTTGCAAAAATCAGTTACGACGATTGCCGTGACGGTATATCAAACACTTTCTCTATAACTCCCCAAGCACTTGGCAAAACGGATAATGAAAGAATAGATAATCTCGTTTCAATCCTTGATGGCTACTTTGCAAAAAAAGCACATCATATAAATATAAATGTTCTTAACAGAGATACTCTTATAAAGGCTTATGAAAACCCTGAAGCATACCCCAACCTTACCATACGTGTATCAGGTTATGCTGTAAACTTCAACAAGCTCTCTCGCGAGCAGCAGCGTGAGGTTATAAGCCGTACCTTCCATAAAACTATATGAGTGATAAGGTAAAAGGTAAAGTCCATTCCATTCAAA
>JAZUOQ010000140.1:0-3022 GCA_045604775.1 Eubacteriales bacterium | reverse complement strand
CCCTACTGCTACTGCGCAATCGGTACGTGTAAAGCCAAAGTTTACCATTTCTTTCAGCAATAATTCGAATGATTTAATGTTTTTTGTATTTTCGCCTTGAGGTAACGTTACAATATGCGGAAATTTACACTGACTCGCGATGGTGTGTGCATAAACAGGCGGTACACCATCGTCAGTTACGATAAGTACGCGTCTGTCAAGATTTAAATGCAGGGCGGCTTTTGAAAGTATACCGCGTTCAAGTATGATATTATAACCGCCCGATTGCGTTTTTACGGGTATTATCATATTTTGACCTCTTTTTCGTATGAGCCGAGAATTTTTATGCCGGTGCACACAGGTTCAAGCTGTGAGAGCATACGGCGTCCGTCGTAAGAATGTATACAGCCCTCGCCTTCGACATAGAAATAATAACTCCAGCTGAGTTCTTTTGTAGGTCTGCTTTTAAGTGCACGCAGATTAAAACCGTTTTCTCCGATAGCTGATACTGCTTTGCCAAGAGAACCGGGCTCGTTTTTTACGGTAAAAAGCATAATGAAATTGTTGTCGTTTTTATTTTGGGATTTCTGTGTTCTGGAAAAAACAGCAAAGCGTGTTGTGTTGGTTCCACTTTCGTTTATGTGCGACTGGAGTATCTTAAGTCCGTACTGCTGAGCCGCCTCTGCCGAACCGATAGCTGCAATATCACGGCGGTTGCTGTCAGCCACCTCTTTTGCTGCAACAGCAGTGTTTACCGCTTCAACTGTATTCCAACCGTGCTTGCGTATATACTTTGCACACTGCCCGAGCGCCTGAGGATGACTGATTACGGTTTTTACATCATCCATAGTTGTACCCTTAACGGCTATCAGATTCTGAACTATCTCGGCATCATATACACCGTTTATATACAGCGGCCCGAAAAATGATAGGTCCATTACTTGTCCGACATCGCCGTTATAGCTGTTTTCAATGGGAAGTATTGCACACTCACACTCACCGTTTACCACTGAATCATACGCGGCTTTAAAGTCCGGATAAGGCACAGCCTCGCAATCGGGAAATATTTTAAGTGTAGCAATATTGGCAAATGCACCCGTAACACCGCTGTATGCAACACGAACTCCTTTTATAAGTGTTCGCTGATAACGTTTGGAGATATCCATATTGTATTGTAAAAAGTTTACATAATAAGAACGAAGAGTATCATCTTCTACCAGTTCGCTGTTACGTGCAATTACTTCTGATTCACGAGCTAAGTCCTCTATCTGAAGTCCGCGCTCGCTTTTGTATTTTGCAACTTCTTGTGCAGCACGCATACGTTTTTCAAACAGTGCTGCCATTGCGCGATCAATTTCATTTATTTCGCGTCTTGCTTTTTCAATGTCTGCCATCGGTTCTCTTCCTTTGTAAAAAATATAAGCCCGCAACCGTTTTTCTCTTAAGAGTATAACTGATTGCGGGCTGTCTTCCGTTATATAAGGTTATTTGACCTTTTTGGTGCACTGACAGTCCGTATATGTATAGTAATAAAATCGACTTGTATAAATATGCATATTCGTCAGCTCCCTTTCGTATAATTATTAAATATATTAACCTCAAATTATTGTTTTGTCAAGTTTATTAATTAAAAATGTGTGTTTTATTATTGACGAATCTAGCGTGCTATAGTATAATTATAAAAACATATTTTATAAAAATGAGGGGATAAAATTATGGACAAAAATAAAATAAAACTTATTGCGTTTGATCTTGACGGAACTCTCACACAGCATAAGAGTCCGCTTTCGCCGGAAAATCGTGCTGTTTTGGAAAAATTGTCTGAGAAATATAAACTTATTATGGTTGGAGCAGGTATGTGTAACCGTATTTTTGAACAGATGGGACATTTTCCTATTGATATTATCGGTAATTACGGTTTACAGTATGCTGAATATGACGCTACAACAGACAGTCTTGTGGTAAAAGAGGATAATCAATTGCCTTGTGACCGTGAATCTTGCGACAAGCGTGTTACAATGCTACGTGAAAAATACGGTTTTACGGAATACAAGGGTGATAATGTTGAATATCATTCTTCAGGTTGTGTTACTTTCCCGATTCTTGGAACAAAGGCAGATATTGAAGACAAGCTTGCTTTTGACCCTGATCGTTCAAAACGCCGTGCCATCTATGATGATGTAAAGGAAGTTTTCTCTGACTATACCGTATTTGTCGGCGGTTCATCATCTTTTGATATGGCACCGTTCCCGTTCAATAAATACTATGCACTTGATAAATACTGCGCCGAGCGCGGTATTGCTCATGATGAGGCGGTGTTTGTGGGTGACGATTACGGTCCGGGCGGTAATGATGAATCTGTTTATCTTTCGGATTTTAATTTTATCACTACTGATGATTATACCAAATTCCCTGAAATTATGAAGGAGCTTTTATAATGATAAATGAACTTTTAAAAGGTAGATCCGATTGCTCATGCGGCAAAGAACATACTTGTGATATAAGTTATGCTGTTGTGAAAAGCGGTGCAGTTAACGAGCTTCCTGCACTTTGCGAAAACTATAGCAATATTTTGATTGTTGCTGATACAAATACATACAGAGTTTGCGGTGAAAAGGTCGCAGATCTTCTTGCAGACAAAACCGAAACAGTAAAAGTGTTTGAGCCGGACGGTCTTCTTATTCCTAATGAAGAAGCTATTGATGCGCTTACTGCTTGCGTTACCGAAAAAACAGATATTATTATCGGTGTTGGCAGCGGTGTTATAAATGATCTTTGTAAATATGTCAGCTTTAAGTGCGGTTTGCGTTATTTTATCGTTGCGACAGCACCCTCGATGGACGGTTATGCGTCTGTCGGTGCGGCGATGATAACAGATAATATGAAAACTACATTTGACGCACGTGTTCCCGCCGCAATTATCGGTGATGTGGACACAATCCAGAAGATAGGTTGCCCAGAATGATGATGGCTGAGCACCAGTCTGCAACGTTCCTTCGAGACAGGGAACTATGACTTTTGACAGCATGGATTCTTTTGCATC
>JAZUOQ010000139.1:0-5071 GCA_045604775.1 Eubacteriales bacterium | reverse complement strand
ATCATCATCTTTTCTGAACCAGTTAACATTGAAGATTTTGGGAGCCTTTTCGGGATCAAGAGTCTTTCCGATTTCGATCCAATGCTGCCAATAGTCGCCCATGTTATATCCGCAGAAAGCAAGCATAGCCATAGGATCACGACGAACAACACCTACTGCACCTGCAGCTGCTGCTGTTGTTTCAGAAGCCATAATTGAACCTACAAATACACCGTTGTGCCAGTTCTTTGCCTGGTAAACAAGAGGAGCAAGCTTAGCATGTCTGCCGCCGAAAACGAATGCAGATACGGGAACACCCTGAGGATTCTCGAATTCACTGCTCAGACAAGGACAGTTAACTGTGGGAGCTGTGAATCTTGAGTTGGGATGTGCACCCTTTTCTGTTGATTCAGCACCGTTCCAGCTGTTGCCGAGCCAGTCATTTGCATTTGTGGGAGGATTCTTGTCAAGGCCTTCCCACCATACTGTATTGTTATCAAGGTTATGAACAACGTTTGTGAAGATTGTTCCCTGCTTTGTTGAAAGAAGAGCATTGGGATTTGACTTCATATTTGTGCCGGGAGCAACACCGAAGAAGCCGTTTTCAGGGTTGATTGCGTAGAGTCTTCCGTCTTCACCCTTACGGATCCATGAAATATCGTCACCTACACACCATACCTTGTAGCCTGCCTTCTGATAGCCTTCGGGAGGAATAAGCATAGCAAGGTTTGTCTTACCGCAAGCAGATGGGAATGCAGCACAAACATACTTTGTTTCACCATCAGGCTTCTGAACACCGAGAATAAGCATGTGTTCAGCCATCCAGCCTTCATTCTTACCCTGGAATGAAGCGATACGGAGAGCAAAGCACTTCTTTGAAAGAATAACGTTTCCGCCGTAAGCTGAGTTGATTGACCAGATTGTGTTATCTTCAGGGAACTGAACGATGTATCTCTTTTCAGGGTCAACATCAGCCTTTGAGTGAAGACATCTAACGAAGTCGTTTGAATCGCCGAGCTTATCGAAAGCAGCCTTACCCATTCTTGTCATAATATCCATATTGAGAACAACATAGATAGAGTCAGTAATTTCAACACCAACCTTTGAGATAGGTGATGCAACAGGGCCCATTGAATATGGAATGATATACATTGTCTGACCCTTCATAACTCCGTCATACATTGGTCTGAGCTTATCATACATTTCCTGTGGGTCGCACCAGTTGTTTGTAGGACCTGCATCCTCTTCTTTTCTTGAACAGATAAAGGTTCTGTCTTCAACACGTGCAACGTCATTCTGCTTTGTTCTGTGAAGGTAGCAGCCGGGAAGTTTTTCCTCATTAAGCTTTTCAAGTTCGCCGGTTGCAACAGCTTCAGCACGAAGTTGTTCTAATTGCTCTTCACTGCCGTCAATCAAAACGACATTGTCCGGTTTGACAAGAGCTTTCATCTCGTCAATCCATGCAAGAACTGTTTTGTTGGTTGTCATAGTTGGTTCTCCTTTTTATTTTTAAATATTATCATTGCAATTATAATAAATGGCAAATCAAAATGCAAGTTTTATTTTAGAAAAATTCATTTTATTCACAAAATAGATTTACATATAGTTCGGAAAATTGTAGGGGAGTTAATTGTTCACCCCTTGTATTATCGTCAAAACCAAGTAATTTAAGTATGCTTTTTGCTTTTTCTTTTTGCTCAGATGTCTGAAATACAGAAATAAGTTTCTTGCGCCGCTGTGAAAAAACACGGTTTACAAACTCGAAAAAACCGCTTTCTTTATCCTTTGGTATGGGGAGTTCTTGCCGAACTTTAAGTTCAATTACGCAGCTTGTAACATGCGGCTGAGGAATAAAACAATCAGGTGATACATCAAATAAAGGTATGCACTCACAGAAATATCCGGTCAGTACCGATATGGCACGGTAGTTTTTATCACCGGGCAACGAACACAACTTTTCTGCTGCTTCCTTTTGTATCATAATAACTGCTTTTTTAAAACAGGTGTGGTTTTTAAGAAGTTTTGTTACAATATCTCCGGTAATGTTATACGGAAGATTTCCGCATATATTCATTTCCCCTGTGAAATAATCGTCAAGGGTTGAAAAATCAAACTTTAAAAAGTCACGGTATACCATTGTGTGATTAGTAACATCGCTTAGTGAAAAGGCTGTCACTTGTTGGAGTTTTTTATCTATCTCGACCGTTATGACTTTTTCAAACCGTTCACATAAAAGGTGTGTAAGAACACCAAGCCCTGCACCGATCTCCAATACATTTGGTGTACCGACAGCACTGTCAGCAATTGCTTTAAGAATATCTTCCTTGTGCAAAAAATTTTGACCGAGTGACTTGTTTGCTTGTATTTCGAATTTTTTAATAAGTTCCTTTGTATCCATTATTTTAAGAGCGGTACAAAAGTAGAAAGCATTATTTCGGAATTTGCATTGAAATAATCGTAGCTTTTTGGTTCGGCAATAAACGAATAGATATAAATATATCCGCCATTTTGAATAAATGTTTGCTGTAGACGTAATAAACCATCATCGGTTTCGCCTTCATATACAATACGGAAAACTTCTTTTCCACCTATTTCATACATACCCTGGGATACAAGATTGTATCCCTTGATTGTTGATGGCAGAGCGTCTATATATGAATTTACATAATTGTCGTACGCCATATCGTTATCTTCTTCAATCTCAGACACCAATATGGATACGTTGTCGCGGTATTCATCACCGTAACCTTCTGACGGCGCGGCAAAAGCAACAGTATGTTCAGATTTGTTTTCTGCAACTTCCCAAAAATCAGGGTACTCAATTTGCACACCTACAGGCGATGAACGGTAAACAAGATACCCTTCATTTTGTGCTTTCTTTGCAACGCAACCGCAAAGCATAATTGATAGTAATATGACAAGCGTTACTGATATATACTTTTTCATTAATTTACCCCAAAATTCAAAATTGTTCCCAATATATCACGATTATATCATTAATCAATATCACTTGTCAACATTTGACTATTGTAATTGTTAAAAGCATTTGCTATAATGCTATTACATTAATATGGGAAGTGTTTATTGTGAAAGATAAAAAGAAGAATAAATACACAAGTATAGGTGGAAGTGCACTTATAGAAGGTGTTATGATGAACGGAAACGGGCTTATGTCTATAGCTGTTCGTAAGGGTAACGGCGATATAATTTTGAAAATTCAGAAATCGCGAAAAATAAACCCTGTTATAGCTAAAATTCCGCTTATACGTGGTGTTGTGAGTTTTATTATATCAATGATTACCAGTTATAAGTCGATTATGTATTCTGCTGATGTGTCTATGGAGGACGTTCTTGAAGAAGAACCGGAAAGCAAGTTTGATAAATGGCTTACCGAGAAGCTTGGAAACGGACTTATGAATGTGCTTACTATTATTTCAATGATATTTGGTATGGTACTCGCGGTAGGCTTGTTTTTCTATTTACCTACGATTATTACTGATTTGTTTTCTAAATACATAGCAGAACTTAATCCTATTGTAAAGCGTGTGGCAGTCGGAATTATAAAGATGCTTGTTTTTATGTGTTATATGGTTCTGGTTTCGAGAATGAAAGATATGCGCAGGCTGTTTCAGTATCATGGAGCAGAGCATAAAACTATTTTTTGCTATGAAGCAAAAGGTGAACTTACTGCTTCAAACGCAAAGGATTTCAAACGTTTTCATCCCAGATGCGGAACATCATTTATTGTTATAACATTAATAGTGAGTGTGCTTGTATCGCTGATTATACCTTGGAAAACGGCTACTCTTCATACTGTATTGAAACTTTTGTTTTTACCTGTGGTTATGGGTGTTGCATATGAATGTATAAAATTTGCCGGAAAATATGACAATTTGTTTACTCGGATAATATCTGCTCCGGGGCTTTGGTTTCAGCGAATAACCACAAAAGAGCCTGATCCGGACCAGCTTGAGATAGCTGTATGGGCAATTCGTGGTGTGTTGGAACAGTATCCGCTTGATACACGCTTGATAATTAGGGATGGAACACCTGTTCCGGATATAAAAAATGAAGATTAGAGATATTTATGAAACAGGAAAGAATATACTGAATGGGATCGAAAGTGCGTCATATGATGCACTTTGTCTGCTTGAACATTACTGTGGTGCGGGCAGAACAGATCTTCTTTTGAATCCGGACAAAGAAACCGAAAGCAATCGGTTTATTGATGCGTGTAAGAAACGCGCGGAAGGTATACCGCTTCAGTATATTATAGGTGAATGGGAGTTTATGGGACTTCCGTTTTACGTATGTCCTGATGTACTAATACCGCGCGCGGATACCGAAACTGTTGTTGAATATGTAATAAAAAATTATGAGGGCAACCTCCGTATTCTCGATATGTGTACGGGTAGTGGCTGTATTGGTCTGTCTGTCAAGCATTTTATGCCGGAAAGTAAAGTGACTCTTTGTGATATAAGCGAACCTGCACTGGCTGTTGCGAGAAAAAATGCAGACCGATTGGGTTTGGATGTTTTAATAAAACAAACTGATCTATTACGCGGTGGCGGATTTTATTTCCCGGACGGTGCATTTGATCTTATATTGTCCAATCCACCATACATAAAAAGGTGCGATATGGGCGCTTTGCAAAAAGAAGTCACATTTGAACCGTATATAGCACTTGACGGCGGTGAAGACGGTACCGATTTTTACCGTGCACTTATAAACGATTGGGATACCGTACTTAGTGATGGGGGAAGAATGGTGCTCGAAGTAGGCTATGACACGGCAGACGCCGTAAGTGCACTCTTTTGTGAGTGTGGATACACAGATATAACGTGCCTGCGCGATATTAACGGTGTCGTGCGGGTGATAACAGCTAAAAAAGGAACAGGCAAAATATGAAATTTTTCAAAAGAGCGGCAGCGCTTTTAACGGTGGCTGTAATGTGCATAAATGCAACGGTTTTTTCTTATGCGCAAAGCTACAATACTATAAACATAACATCCAGTCAGAGTAAACAGGTCACATATGGCGGTGAACTTTCTTTTACATACCTATTTTGGGACTGGTTATGATGCTGGCGCTG
>JAZUOQ010000138.1:0-2638 GCA_045604775.1 Eubacteriales bacterium | reverse complement strand
CAAAAACTTTTTCCAAACCACGAGCCTTCGCCATTTCCAAAAGTGCAATCAAGTGATTGATATTGCTATGCACGCCACCGTCAGAAAGCAAGCCCATCAAATGTAAAGCTTTGCCTGCTTCCTTGGTTTTGTCCATACAAGCGCACAGAACTTCGTTAGTAAAGAAGTCACCATCTTTGATTGCTTTGGTAATACGGGTCAATGATTGGTAAATAATGCGACCAGCACCAATATTTAAATGCCCAACTTCAGAATTGCCAATTTGTCCCTCAGGCAAACCAACCTCCATGCCACTAGCATCTAAGGTAGTGTGAGGGTAATTAGCAAAATATCTATCAAGATTAGGAGTTTGCGCCAAGTAAGCAGCGTTCACTTCGCTAGCAGGCGCAACACCCCAACCATCAAGAATCATTAACATTACGGGTTTCTTAGACATTAATGATTGCCTCTCTTAAAAACTGCGAGCAATGGCAGCAAAGGTATCAGCCTTCAAGCTTGCGCCACCAACAAGTACACCGTCAATACCGCTAATGTTAAAGCTTGCAGCATTCTTTTCGTTTACACTGCCGCCGTACAGAATGCGTACTTTGCGAGCAACATCTTCGTTAAAGATAGCAGCAATCTTTTCGCGGATCAAACGGCAAACTACTTGAGCGTCTTCTGCAGTTGCAGCCTTGCCGCTACCGATTGCCCAAACAGGTTCGTAAGCTACTACCAAACTTTCAGCTTGTTCAGCAGTGATAACGCGCAGTGCGTTACGTAATTGCATTGCAATTTTGCGAGCAGTTTTGCCAGCTTCACGTTCTTCCAAGTTTTCACCAACGCAGAGCATAGGTTTCAAACCATTGCGGTACGCAGCAACCATTTTCTTAGCAACAACAGCTTCGTTATCACCAAAGAGGGCACGGCGTTCGCTATGACCAACCAATACATATTCAGCGCAGATATCTGCAATCATTGCACCGGAAACTGCACCAGTGTAAGCACCAGCATCTTCCCAATGCAAATCTTGAGCGCCGTTACTCTTGCAAAGCAGTTATTTACGATTACATCGTGGCTGTTGCATATCGCAAAACCGTCACAGTTACCACGGTTGCCTATGATATCCACCTGCTCAATATTAACATCGGTACAACAATAAGAAATGAACGACCATTCAGGTGAATTTATAATTTTTATACCACTTATGTTAATATTATTACAGTTTGTGAAAACCACACCTCGTCGTTCACGTCTGTCCAGACGTGTAAGGTCTATTACTCCTCTGCCTGTAAAAGTGATGTTATTACAGTTAAAGAAATTCAAAAACGGATATCTCGTAAGTCCGATAGCATTATGCTGCGGAGCATCAGGCTCAAAATACTTGTTCTCATCTTCCGCACAATCAATATCGTAAAGGTGATTCGCAATAACATAAGCACCTTCTTTGAGATAGATTACCATATTGTTCTGTGAAACAAAATTGACATAGTCATATTCATATACACCCTTTTCAAGAACTATGACGTTATCCTTTCCGTAATTCTTGATATATTCTGCGATTTCTGCGTCTTCATCAATCGCTTCACGTACAAAGAGGGTGTATCCGTAATGCTGCTGTGCACCGTTAACAAGGAAGGTATAAATTCCGGGTTTAGTAATTGATGCGCGGATAATACCGTTTCTCGTTTCTGCACCTACACCCAAAGACTCGGGCAAAACAATCGCATTATTAAGCTTGACAGTTTCACTTTTCAGCTCAATGTTGAATGAAAACTCACTACCGGGCTCTACATACACCTCGGAAAAAGAATGAATATCGCCTGTGTCATCTGCACGATTAAAAACTACCGATGCATAAACAGGAATATCCATATTTCTTATTTTCGCTGTGTAATATGGCGAAACAAAAACACCGCCAATGTCGTCATATCCCCCTGACTGAACATATTCGGGAAGTCTTGCACTTGCCCTGTCAATCATTTCCTGTGCGGAAAGTCCCACGCTTTCCAAAGTAACTACCGCTTCTTCGGGATATTCAAGGAAAGACTTTACCGGATTTTGTGTTTGAGGCAGAATTGTCGCCGGGCAAATAAGTGTCGAAAAGAAAACCGATACCGCCGTAATAAATATGTAAACGGATTTTAAAAAGTCTTGCATAGTTTTTGTCTCCTTTTTTTAATTTAACTATATGATGATAATAACAAATTTCTTTTGAAATATCAAGAGTATCAAAAAATATGTCTTTTTTTATACATCCTAACATCTGTGAAAAGCTATCAATTATCCATAAACATCCAATATTTTATTTTTTGTATCAAATTAAGTATAGAATGCGTTCTGCTAATTTTTCTTTATTTATAAGTGAATTTTATTAAATAATTAAAAAAGTATGGTTTTTAGTCTGTACATCATTCTGTATTGCATTCTTTAAAACTTTGTGTTATACTTGCGTGGTAATGTTCAGAACACAAAAAATGAAAGGGGTTGTTTTTATGAGTAATAATACTATTCAGATTCTTGTGGCTATGGTCATTTACATGGCTGCCGTTATCGGAATCGGTATAGTTTATGCCAAAAAAGCAAACAAAAGTTCAGAAAACTACTATCTCGGCGGCAGATCACTGGGTCCCTGGGTTACTGCTATGAGTGCAGAAGC
>JAZUOQ010000137.1:0-3143 GCA_045604775.1 Eubacteriales bacterium | reverse complement strand
ACTACAAGTGATGGTACCGGTATTGTTCATATTGCTCCAGCATTCGGTGAAGATGATGCCAATGTCGGCAGAAAGTACGACCTGCCATTTGTTCAGTTTGTTGACGGACAGGGTAATCTCACTGCCGAAACTCCGTATTCAGGTATGTTTGTCAAAGATGCAGATCACGTGATTCTTACAGATCTGGATAAAGAGGGACTTCTTTTTGATGCACCTAAGTTTGAACATGATTATCCGTTCTGCTGGAGATGTGATACTCCTCTAATCTACTATGCAAGAGAATCTTGGTTTATAAAAATGACCGAGGTTCGTGAAAATCTTATAAAAAATAATAACACTATCAACTGGATCCCTGAAAGTATAGGTAAGGGTAGGTTTGGTGACTGGCTTGAAAACGTTCAGGATTGGGGTGTTTCGCGTAATAGATATTGGGGTACGCCTCTTAATATTTGGGAGTGTGAATGCGGTCATTTACATTCTATTGGTAGCATTGAAGAACTAAAATCGATGTCCGATAACTGTCCTGAAGAAATAGAACTGCACAGACCTTTTATTGATAATGTTACAATCAAGTGTTCGCACTGCGGCAAACAAATGAAACGCGTTCCCGAGGTTATCGACTGTTGGTTTGATTCAGGATCAATGCCTTTTGCACAGCATCATTATCCTTTTGAAAATAAAGAACTGTTCGAGTCGCAGTTCCCGGCAGACTTTATTTCTGAAGCTGTTGACCAAACGAGAGGTTGGTTCTATTCACTTCTTGCAATATCAACCCTTATTTTTGATAAGGCGCCATTCAAAAATGTTATTGTACTAGGTCACGTACAGGATGAAAACGGACAAAAGATGTCAAAGTCAAAGGGTAATGCTGTTGATCCGTTTGACGCACTCGAAAGCTATGGAGCTGATGCAATACGTTGGTATTTCTACACTAATTCAGCACCGTGGCTGCCTAACAGATTCCATGGTAAAGCGGTAACAGAGGGTCAGCGTAAGTTTATGGGAACATTGTGGAATACCTATGCTTTCTATGTTTTGTATGCTGAAATTGATAAGTTCGACCCGACAAAATACAATCTTGATGAATGTAAGCTTACTGTTATGGATAAATGGCTTCTTTCACGTCTTAACAGTATGGTCAAGGCAGTCGATAATAACCTTGCAAACTATAGAATTCCCGAGGCGGCACGTACTCTTCAACAATTTGTTGATGAACTTTCAAACTGGTATGTTCGTCGTGGCAGAGAGCGTTATTGGGTACAAGGTGAAACGGACGATAAGACTGCAGCCTATATGACTCTCTATACAGCGCTTGAAACAACGATTAAGGCAGCTGCACCTATGATTCCTTTTATGACAGAGGATATTTATCAGAATATAGTTCGTACAGTTAATAAGTCTGCACCTGAAAGTATACATCTTTGTGATTTTCCTGAGGTTGATGAGTCTAGGATTGATAAGGAACTTGAGTACGGTATGGAAAAGGTTCTTGAAATTGTAGTACTTGGCAGAGCTGCAAGAAACGGTTCTAATATGAAAAACAGACAGCCTTTAGGTAAAATGTATGTTAAAACAGAAAAGGCTCTTGAAAGCTTCTTTGTTGATATCATTGAAGAAGAACTTAATATCAAGAATGTCGAATTTACAGATAAGGTAGACGGTTTTGTCTCATATAAATTTAAACCGCAACTTAAAACAGTAGGTCCTAAGTACGGAAAACAACTTGGCGATATCCGCGCAACACTTGCGGAACTTGAGGGAGTATCAGCTAAGAAAGAACTTGATGCTAATGGCTCTATCACTCTTAGCTTATCCAGCGGTGATGTTGTTTTAGAAACAGACGATTTACTGATAGAAACTGAGCAGCGTGAAGGTTTCTTTACACTCAGTGATAAGGGTGTAACAGTTGCTCTGGATATAAATCTTACAGAAGAACTTGTTGATGAAGGTTTTGTAAGAGAGATTATTTCTAAAGTTCAGACTATGCGAAAAGAAGCAGATTTTAATGTTACAGACCATATATCAATAACTCTAAATGGTGGAAAGCGTACAGTTGATGTTGCTTCACGTATGAAAGAGGATATTATGTCTGATACACTTGCCGATAAACTTGAAATAAATGATCCTGTGGGTTATAAAAAAGAATGGAATATTAACGGTGAGAATGTAAATATTGGTGTAGAAAAATTATAATAAAAAGGAAGGATGATTTTTTAATTTATCATCCTTCCTTTATTGTTTGTAATTTTATAAATTCAAATGCTCCTATTTTGGTGTTGATTTTTTTAATAAATACACTTGATTTAGTTACACTATTATCGCTGTTAATATTAATTTGACCTGTTACGCCGCTAAGTTCGGTCAGATCATTGTTTTCAATTATATTTATTGCAATATTATATTCATCAAAGCCAAGTGCTGCTTCACTACTTATGATATCACTTCCGCCATTTTGTGTGATAAGTTTAAGATCTGAGGTTATCCACTCTTTGTAGCCATTTATAAATTTCGGGTTTGTATAGGCATTTTCATCAAAGTCTGTACATACAGATATATCAAGATCTTTGCCTAAAGCATATGTAAGGATATTGGATGTATCCCAAGTGTTTCCGGCCATTATTTTAAATGTTATATCACTATCGTTACACTGTGTTATAATGTGTTTTGCAGTGTCACTTGAAGTTGGTGAAAATAATACATCAAATCCATTAGCTTCTTTGATATATGATTTGAAATTGGTTTCTTCTCTTTTCAATTCTTTTGATATTATTGAACCTCCCAATGATTTGAAGGTATTTATGAAGCTTTTTGATAATTCTTTTGAGTACTCATTGTTTTGTTCAATTAAAACATATGCTTTGTTACAACCTGTTTCCATGGCATAATGAGCCATAGCAGTACCTTGTAATTCGTTTGATATACCACAATCACTTAAAATCATTTTTATGTTATCAGCTGTATCTGTACTGTCTTTAGCAATCAGTTCTACAGTATACTGTTTATTATTTATGGTTACATTTGGTTTTAACAGATTAGCGTACTTCATACCCAGCAATTCTTGCTGATTATCCGTATCATAAGCTATTTTTAAAATATTATTTTCAGATATAGTTGTTTGATTATTACAGCCTGTTATGATATAT
>JAZUOQ010000136.1:0-4054 GCA_045604775.1 Eubacteriales bacterium | reverse complement strand
AGATGAGCCAGAAAGCGCAACAATGGGTTATACACTGGCCAGATGGTAAAAAATCACCGTAGACACCAGAATAGACACGATGATGACTACAAACAGGAAGCTGGTACCGCAGCGGGGATGATGATTTGCGTTTTGTATGTTACCGAGTGCATAATTATATATTTAACAGGACCAAGACGAATCATTTCATCCCAATAGAATATTTTGTCTTGAGGAAGTATACCTTGGTAATTGATGACATTTTGGGTATTGTCGTAAACGTGCTCGTATACATAGTTTGATACAAGTAAATCAATTTGATTTTCTGTATTAAGATTTTTTTTAAGTACATCAATAACAGCCATTAGCGATTTTTCGTCAACCCAATCATCCGAATCAATTACTTTGAAATATATTCCTGTAGCATTTTTTAATCCGGTATTGACTGCACCGCCGTGGCCGAGGTTTTGTTGATGTACTACTTTTATTGTATCTGGGTATTTTTTCGCATAATTGTCGGCAATACTTGCAGTATTATCTGTTGAACCATCATTAACAATTATAATCTCTGCGTCCTCTTTGGCGGGAAGCAGAGAATTTATACATTTTTCCATATATTCTTGTGAATTAAAACAGGGTACTGTAAAAGTTATTATTTTCATTTTTAACTCCGCTATAACAAACTACTGTAATTATAACATTAACCTTTTTAAAAATCAATCATTATAAAATTTTTGCAATAAAGTTTTCAGTGAAAGCGTTAAGTGCATCAAAATCTATTGCATTTATATAGTATTGTTCAAGTTCATCGTGAGTATCTTTAATGCTTTTCATTTCATCATACACAGAATTAAATAGTTCATTTTTCATTTTTCTTGCAAAAATAAATTTGTTTTTATTACTGTCATAACATTCTTTTTTGATATATTTTTTTGTATTGATTTTTTTTGTTATTTTACTTTCATCTAAATTCGGTGAAAAGTGGTGGGTGCCTGCGATAAACCCAAGTCTTAGTTCGGGGATAATTATCTGTTCAAGTCTGCTTTCGGGTAATAATGGTGAATGAATACTTAAAGTATTATAACCTGCTTTAAAAAAGTAATTTTGCAGCATTGCTAACAAAAGATGTGCAATGTTTGATTTGTCATCAAATACTGTGTATTCGTCACACAGTTTGTCAGTTGTATCACTTAAGGTTTGTATGCCATTTCCGGTAAACGCTGATAAAAATCTGTCTGTATTAACCGGCGATGTTGCTAAAGGCATAATTCCATTTTGCTTTAATATTTTTCTTATATCAGTACTGATTAATTCGGTATTGATATTTTTTTTTACAATATTATATACCAAAGTCTCGCATTGTCCTGCAGCTTTCAATAATGAGTATACGAACTTGTATTTTTCTGAAATTATTTCAAAAAGATTTTCAATTTCGTGTTTGTTTGATTGAAGTTTATTGCTATCCCAAAATACACTTAAATCAATGATATTATCTCTGGCGCCCGGAAATCTCATATCATATGAGTGTGGTGCTGTGGCGTCAATTATAATGGTTTCAATATCTTTGATATACACTCCGTCCAGACTTTTAGTATCGCTTGAGCAAAAAATTCTTTCTGTGTGCAAGCCTTTTTTATTAGCTTTTTGAGATACTTTTTTCATAAATGTACTTTTTCCGCTTCCTGGACCGGCTTTAATTAAGTAAACGCGTTTTACACTAATTCCGTTTATCAAATCATAAAAGTACGAATAAAAACCATCGGCAGAATTTGCTGCTGTAAAAGTATCAAAAATCATATAAACACCTCTGTTTCCATAATATAACTTTAAAAATAAATTTGACACAGTATTTTTAAATTTTAGCTTGTCAATAATGTTATTGTGGAGGGAAATTTTGTGATAAATAAAAATAAAGTGATAATAAGCGGTATCGATACATCTAAACTGCCGATTTTAACAAATAAAGAAAAAGAAGAATTGCTTATTCGTATAAAAAACGGTGATAAGAAAGCAAAAGATGAGTTTGTCAAAGGTAATCTTCGCTTGGTTTTGTCAATTGTTCAGCGTTTTTCCGGAAGAGGTGAGAGTATGGATGATTTGTTTCAGGTAGGTTGCATTGGACTTATTAAAAGTGCTGAGAATTTTGATGTGAGTTTGGGTCTGAAATTTTCAACTTACGGTGTGCCTATGATTCTTGGTGAAATACGTAGATATCTTCGTGATAATAATATGGTTAGGGTTTCACGTGCTATGCGAGATACTGCGTATAAATCTCTCGCGGTTAAAGAAAAACTTTCTCATAAGAATTCTAAAGAGCCTACAGCAGAAGAAATAGCCAAAGAACTCGGTATACCTAAAGAAGATGTTGTTATGGCTCTTGAGTCTATTGTAGATCCTGTTTCACTTTTTGAGCCGGTGTATTCAGAGGGGAGCGATGCTATCTATGTTATGGATCAAGTGAGTGACGGTAGTAATGATGGTAATTGGCTAGATGAGATACTTATAAAAGAAGCTATTTCAAATCTACCAAAACGTGAAAAGGAAATTATTTCATTACGATTTTTTGATGGTAAAACGCAAATGGAGGTCGCGCGTGAGGTTGGTATATCACAAGCACAGGTTAGTAGATTGGAAAAAGGAGCACTCAACAGAATAAAAGGGCAATTATAAAATTTAACATTTCAAAGCACGCTTGAATAGTATAACACAGATAGTTTTACAGATTCAGGTGTGCTTATGTATTTTAAAGTGATTGATGACAACAAGGTGAAAATTCTTGTTGAGCAGTCTGATACCGCAGACATTGGTATTACTTTTGAAAGTTTGGATTATAACGATGATATTACCCGAGCATTTATATTGTCATTACTCAAAAATGCTTATATTCATACAGGTATGAACTTCTTGGACAGTAAGGTTTTTATAGAAGCAGTCGCTGGCTCTTGCGGTTCATTTTATATCATTGTTACACGCGTCTGTAAAGAGGGCACACCATCTGTAAACCTTGATAAAACAGCAAAGGCTGATAAAGATATGTATTTGTTTGAGTTGTTCTCACCGGAAGTCGTTTATGATATTGTCGGAATACTTAATAATACAGATGCTTTGAAAGCCGACTCAGCAAAATTATATAAATATAAAGGTAAATTATATCTTGCGATTGATTTTTCACCTGAAACTACGGATAAGGATGAATTTTATATTTTAATAAAAAATATTTCTGAATATTCATATAAATGTAAATGGCGTATATTAAACGATGCTCTTCTGTACGAATGGGGAGAACTTATAAGCGATAATGTTATGAATCTTAAATCATAATTTTTTTATTAAAAAATATTGACTTTAGTTATAAAAAGCAATAAACTGTAAGCTGTTAAAACAACGGATGTTTTGGAGGGGATTCTATGCAAGCTTTACTGAGTTTATCAGTTTGTTTATTTTCAGGGTTAATGCTTTCGCGTCTAGCAAAAAAGATGCAACTTCCTGCTGTCACGGCATATCTGGTTGCGGGAATTTTAGTTGGACCATACGCCTTAGGTTCATTAGGTATTAGTGGACTGGGTTTTACAAGTATGGATGATGTTGATACATATTCGGTATTGTGTGATGCCGCGTTAGGCTTTATTGCTTTTTCAATTGGTAACGAATTTCGATTGTCTCAGCTTAAAAAAACAGGTAAACAAGCAACTGTAATCGGTATTATTCAAGCAGTTTTTACAACAATTTTAGTTGATGCTGTGCTTATTTTACTTCATTTTATAATACCGGATAAATTCCCACTTTCTGCAGCAATAGTTCTTGGAGCAGTTGCTTCCGCAACTGCGCCTGCAGCAACGCTTATGGTAATAAAACAATATAAGGCAAAGGGGCCGCTTACTGATATTTTACTTCCAATAGTCGCCATTGATGATGCGGTGGGCCTTGTGTTATTTGGCGCTGGATGCCATGATCGATGCCCTTGTGACGGCGGATCAGGCGGAAAAGCTGCGTGAAGCCAGCGAAGCATAAAGAAAGAAGTAGAGAATTTGGAAACGAAAGTATTCAAAATCGAATCGGTTGAGGGTGCCGCAGC
>JAZUOQ010000135.1:0-2949 GCA_045604775.1 Eubacteriales bacterium | reverse complement strand
GCTACAGACACCGCTTTATGCGGTGTCTGGCTTTCTAGTGTAAAAAATCTTGATTATCCGTCAAGAACCGGACTTAAGGAAAATGAATTGAAAGCAGAACTTGATAATGTGGTTAGGGATTGTCAGAAAAACGGAATTAATGCGATTTTTTTTCAGGTTAGACCTAATGCTGACGCGCTTTACAAGTCTGATATATTTCCATGGAGTGAAGTGTTTAGCGGCACTCAAGGGGTTAGTCCTGAAAACAACTTTGATTCACTATCATATCTGCTTGAAAAAGCACACGCAAATAATATTGAAGTACACGCTTGGATAAACCCTTATCGCATAGGAACGGGAGGCGCTGATGCTGTTATATCTTCTCTGGCTGATAATCACCCGGCAAAAACACATCCTGAATACTGTGTTATTTGTTCTGATGGTGGTGTGTATTTCAATCCTGCTTTACCAGAGGTCAGAACACTTATTGTTGATGGTGTATTAGAAATTGTAAATAACTATTCAATAGACGGTATTCATTTTGATGATTATTTTTATCCTTATGATTTAATGGACTACCCGGATGCTGATGATTATGAAAAATACGGTGTTAAGTTTAAAACTATTGAGGATTTTCGGCGTAATAACGTTAATATGCTTGTTAAAGATGTGAGTGATGCTGTACATAATGCTAACTCGGATGTTCGGTTCGGTATCAGCCCATTTGGTATCTGGGACAATAAATCAGATAATCCATATGGCTCAGAAACATCCGGTATGTCATCATATCGTTCAATTTATGCTGATTCAAGACTGTGGGTCAAAAAAGGTTGGTTAGATTATATTTGTCCTCAAGTATATTGGTCTTTTGAAAATAATTCAGCACCTTTTGACGCTGTTTGTGATTGGTGGAATGAACTTTGCATAAAAAGTGATACCGATCTTTATATAGGTCATGCGCTTTATAAACTTGGTACAGACGAGCAAGGGTTTAATGATCATACTCAGATAGAGCGGCAACTTGATTATACGAAAAAACTTTCTTCTGTTTCGGGTAATGTGTTTTTCCGATACGGCTGCTTGTCCAAACTGAGTGAGTATGAAAATAAAATCAAATCAACCCCTGCATTTACATCGTCTGAATTGATAATTACCAGTCCGGATAATAATTATACTACAAGCGATAGTGGCTGTTCTGTAACAGGTGTTGCCAATGTTAACAATGTTTTGACTGTAAACGGAACTGAAGTTGCACTTACTGAACACGGCTATTTTTCAACATATGTAAATCTTTCTGTCGGTATGAATACAGTTAAAATTGTAAATGGAAGTGATAGCCGTACGATTAAGGTTTATAGAAAATCAGTTGAGCAACAAAAGCCAAAACTATATAACACGGTTTTTGAAACCGATAGCGCTTATCCTGCCGGTAATTGTATGTTTTACAGCGGTGAATGTATAGATTTTTCTGTGAAGGCTTTATCAAATGCTTCTGTTTATGCTGTGTTTAATGGCGATACTGTTCAGTTGTCAAAAAAAGAGGATAATGACGGTTTATCCCTATTTACTGCAAAAATCACAATGCCAAATGCTATATTAAGTGATTTGGTTATTAAATATACATATTTTTTTGCTGAGCTTGACGGTAAGCGATATGTTTATGATACTGATATTAATTTAACTGTTTTGTCATCACCTCGTACTATCTATACATTAAAAGAGTGTTATGTGTATGACAGTGTATATGGTGGATCTATGATGGATAACTATCAATTGCCTGCAAATGTGCCTTTGCGTGCGACTGCTTATTCGCTTGGCAGTTATCGACTTGAAAGCGGTAAATGGATAGAAGAAGGGGATATTGCTTTTACTGATTCTAGTGCTCAAAGTCTAGATATAGATAAAAATAAATACTCAGTCACAAAACTTTCGTTTGAAAATGTACCGACATTTACATCAAAAGTTTCGGAAAACGGTATACTTACCATTGAAATGTATGGATGTTCTGAGGTTACAGATATTAAATCTGCGGATGGTGTGATAGTAGAATTAATTCCAAACGGTGTAGGTGTTACTGCTGTTTTTTATGTAGAAACGGTCGTAACAGGTTATTTTATCAACCATACAGAAAATTGTCTTAATATATATATTTATAATAATAGAAATGGCGGTATCAAGGATAAAACAGTTGTTGTTGATGTCGGACACGGCGGTGATGATGTAGGTGCTTTGGGACCTACAGGCGCTTTTGGTGCCAGTGAAAGTGATATCAACTTAAGTGTAGCTTATATTTTAAAAAGTAGACTTGAAACGCTTGGTGCAAATATTTATCTTACAAGAACTGATGATAGCACGCTACCTCTTGCTGAACGTGCGGCTCTGATAAGGAAATATGATCCCGACCTTATGATATCAATTCATCATAATTCGGTGGTTCAATCAACTGATTTTAATAAAGCTAGCGGTACCCTTGTTCTTTATTCAAGAGAAACGGCGCTCCCTTTAGCAAATATGATTAATAAGAGTATCTCAAATAATCTTTCAATATCAAGTGAAGGTATAAAAAAACAAAGTCTTAATGTTTGTCGTGATTACCGATTTCCTTGTATACTTATAGAATGTGGTTATGTATGTAACCCTAGCGAATTTGAACTTCTTCTCACGGATGAGTATAAAGAGCAATTAACCTTAAATATTTCAAATGCTGTGTCTGAATATTTTTCATCATAAAAAATGCATCCGCTTTATATTAGAAGTGAACCCCAAAGTTTAGACAAAATTAAATATTAAATTGTTAGTGAATGAGTTCGGTATTGTACTGGACTCATACCTTTTAGTTTTAAGGAAATTCTTTCGTTGTTGTAGTAATGAATATATTTCTTTAATTCATCAATGAAAGCGTTAACGCTTTCGAATTTTTCGCCATAGAACATTTCAACTTTTAATCTACCGAAGAAATTTTCCATAGCT
>JAZUOQ010000134.1:0-10117 GCA_045604775.1 Eubacteriales bacterium | reverse complement strand
TGCAAGACAACGGTAATACCCGTGTGAAGTTCATTCTGCGAGCTGTGTATTGAAATAACAGTAGGTACAACGGGTGTGACCGTTACATCACAAAGACTTTCAGCCTATTAAGGCTTTGTCCGTAAGGCCAAAGCGAAGCAGAGTGGTACCGCGTAATTTACGTCCCTGTAAAATCAGGGACGTTTATTTTTTTATGGAGGAAAATAAAATGAAAAAAACTTTATCTATCATCACCGCAATAGTAATGCTATTAACAATCTGCCTCAGTTTTACATCTTGTTCTGCTGACGGTAAATACACAATCGGTATCTGCCAGCAGATGCCTCATGCTGCACTCGATTCAGCAACACAGGGATTTAAAGATGCTATAATTGAAGCACTCGGCGAAGAAAATGTTGAATTTCTTGAACAGAACGCACAGGGCGATTCAACTGCTTGTACTACCATCGTAACAGACTTTGTAACAAAAAATGTTGACCTTATCCTCGGCAATGCTACAACAGCACTTCAAGCTGCAGCTAATGGCACAACAACTATCCCCGTTCTCGGCACATCTGTTACAGAATACGGAACAGCTCTTGGTATTGACGATTTTGAAGGTCTTGTAGGCGGCAATGTATCCGGTGCATCCGATCTTGCTCCCCTTGATCAGCAAGCAAAAATCATAACCGAGTTGTTCCCCGAAACAAAAACTGTCGGACTTCTTTACTGCTCGGCAGAAGCAAACTCAAAGTATCAGGTTAAAGTCGTAAAGCAATATCTTGAATCATCAGATATAACATGCACAGAGTTTCCTTTTGCAGATTCTAACGACATAGCAGCTGTTTCTGCTGCTGCAGCCGCTGCATCTGATGTCATCTACATACCTACCGATAACACGGCTGCATCTTTTGCTGCCTCTATTAATGGTGCTGTACTACCTACAGGCACACCCATCGTCGGCGGTGACAGCGGTATCTGCTCAGGCTGCGGCGTTGCAACTCTTTGCATCGACTACTATGATCTTGGCGTTACAACCGGTAAAATGGCTGTCAAAATACTGACAGGTGAAGAAGATATCTCAACAATGAGAATTGCTTATTCTGAGACTTTCTCAAAGGTTTACAATAAAACCAATTGTGACGAGCTCAAAATTGATACAACCGCTTTAGAAGCTGCAGGATATACTGCAATCGAAAAATAATTCCCGAAAGGTCATTCAAAGGTTATCTAAATGTTATCTAATTGGTTAGGCACACTGCCTGGTGCTGCAGCGCAAGGTATGATATGGGGTATTATGGCTATAGGTGTATTTATAACCTATAAAATACTTGATATCGCAGACCTTACAGTTGACGGTTCTATTTGTACAGGCGGTGCAATTTGTGCCGTCCTTGTAACAAACGGCGTTAATGTATGGATCGCGATGTTAGCGGCACTCATCGTAGGACTTATTACAGGCTTTATTACAGGAATACTGCATACAGCAATGGGGATACCTGCAATTCTTTCAGGTATCCTTACACAGCTTATTTTATGGTCAGTCAACCTGAAAATTATGGGTATGGCAAACATTGCACTTCCGGCACGTGTATATTCACTTACAGTAGCGCTACTAAACATTCCGCGCTCAATTATAATGCTTGTTATATTCGTCGTTGTAATTCTCGCTGTTCTATATTGGTTTTTTAAAACAGAAATCGGCACAGCGCTCAGGGCAACAGGCAATAATATGAATATGAGCCGTGCACAAGGAATTAATACTGATACAGCAAAGATATTGGCTCTGGTAATTTCAAACGGAATCGTTGCATTTGCAGGTGCACTTCTTGCTCAGTATCAGGGTTTTGCTGATATCAATATGGGTAGAGGTGCTATTGTAATCGGTCTTGCCGCTGTTATTATCGGCGAAGCGGTTGTGTCCAGAATTTCACAAAATATGGCTGTTCGTATGTTTGGTGTAATACTGGGCGGTGTAATTTATTATTTTGTTTATCAAACTGTCGTCTTTTTAGGTCTTGACGCAGATCTGCTTAAAATGCTATCCGCAATCGTTGTTGCAATATTCCTCGCAATACCGTTTTGGAAGAAAAAATATTTTGATACTGTTGGTGGAGGTCGTAAGGATGCTTGAAATAAAAAATGTGTCAAAGACCTTTAACCCTAGGACTATCAACGCAAAACTAGCGCTTGATAAACTTAATCTTACACTTAATGACGGTGATTTCGTCACTGTCATTGGCGGTAACGGTGCCGGCAAATCCACACTTCTTAATGCAATAGCGGGCACATGGAAGCCGGACTGCGGGCAGATATTAATTGATGGTATCGATATAACATTAATGCCTGAGCACAAACGTGCAAAATTTATGGGCAGGGTTTTTCAGGATCCGATGATGGGTACTGCTGCTGATATGCAAATTGATGAAAATCTCTCACTTGCAAAACGCCGTGGTAAAAAACGCGGCTTGATACTTGGTCTCAAGCATTCCGAAAAAGCAGAGTATATCGAGTTACTGAAAACTCTTGATCTTGGTCTTGAAAACCGCCTTACAACAAAGGTTGGTTTATTATCGGGCGGTCAGCGTCAAGCTCTCACACTGCTTATGGCATCTCTTAACAAGCCAAAACTTTTGTTACTTGATGAACACACCGCGGCACTTGATCCGAAAACTGCACAAAAGGTGCTTGACATCACCGATCGAATTGTAACCGAAAATAAGCTCACCACAGTTATGATAACACATAATATGCGCGATGCCATCCAGCACGGTAACCGACTTATTATGATGAATGAGGGCAATATTGTTATTGATGTTGAAGGTGAGGAAAAGAAAAAACTCATCGTTGAAGACCTGTTAGAACTTTTTGCCAAAGCAAGCGGCAAACAATTTTCAAACGACAGGGCTATACTTTCATAAAAACAGGGCAGTGATTTTCACTGCCCTATTTACTTATTAATAAAAAAGTGATACAATACTAAAAAATATAAAAGGAGTATTTAGTATGATAAACCTTGAAAAATTACTTGCACAAATGACTGTTGACGAAAAAATCGGTCAGCTTGCGCAATACAATGCCAATGTATTCTTAGATACAGACTTTGATGTTACAGGACCTAAAACAAAGCTCGGTCTCAGTGATGAAGACATAACACGTGTAGGAAGTGTTTTGAACTTCAAAAGCGTTGACGAGATGCGCGAAATACAGAAAAAGCATTTGGAACAGGACAGAAACAAAATACCTATGATATTTATGATGGACGTTATACACGGTTATCGCACTATCTTCCCTCTTCCGATTGCACTTGGCTGTTCATTTGATACAGATCTTGTTGCTGACTGCTCAAGAATGGCATCAAAAGAAGCATCTTCCGGCGGTGTACAGGTAACATTTACACCTATGGTAGACTATGCTCGTGATGCAAGATGGGGCAGAGTTATGGAAACCTGCGGTGAGGAACCAATGTTAAACGGTATGATGGGTGCTGCTCAGGTAAAGGCTTTTCAAGGTGATGATCTTACAAACCCCGACAATATTGCGACCTGTGTAAAACACTTTGCCGGATACGGTGGTGCAGAGGCCGGTAGGGACTATAACACAGTCGAATTGTCAGAGCATGTACTTCGTGAATATTATCTGCCCGCATACAAGGCTTGTATTGATGCCGGTGTTACAATGCTTATGCCATCATTTAATTCTTTAAACGGTATTCCTTCTACTGCAAACAAATGGCTTATGAATAAAGTTCTGCGTGACGAATGGGGATTTGACGGCGTTGTAATCAGTGATTACAATGCAATAGGCGAGCTTATTAAACACGGCGTTGCAAAAGATGAAAAACAAGCAGCACAAATGGCTTTTGAATGTGGCTGTCATATGGAAATGTGTTCAAGCACATATTGTAAACATCTTAAGGAACTGATTGACGAAGGTGTCATTGATATGGCACAGCTTGACGATGCCGTTATGCGTATACTCAAGCTCAAACAAAAACTCGGTCTGTTTGAAGATCCCTATCGTGATGCTTCAGCAGAAAAAAGCGATAAGGTTTGTCTTACAGCAGAAAACCGCGCGCTTGTTCGCCGTGCCGCTACAGAATGTGCGGTATTGCTCAAAAATGACAATATCCTTCCGTTTTCAGATAATATCAAGAAGATTGCCGTTATCGGACCTATGGCAGATGAGCATGAAATTATCGGGTTCTGGGCATGTAATGGTAAACCTGAAGAAAGCATTACTGTTAAAGAAGGTATTATTAATGCACTACCGGATGCACAGGTCGTTTATGTAAAAGGCTGCGGCAATAAATGGGATGATACTGATATGAGCGGTTTTGACGAGGCCGTTAATGCTGCAAAGAATGCAGATGCAGTTTTACTGTGTATCGGTGAGCCGCAAAATTATGTTGGTGAAGGTAACTGCAGAACAGATATTGATCTGCCCGGTGTTCAGAATGAACTTGCAAAAGCAGTTATTGATGCTAATCCCAATACTGCAGTCGTTCTGTTTAACGGAAGACCACTTACTCTATCAAAACTTGATAAAATCGCACCCGCAATACTTGATATGTGGTTTCCAGGTACTGAGGGCGGTAATGCTGTGGCAGACCTTGTTTTCGGTAAAGTAAACCCATCAGGTAAACTAACTATGACATTCCCTAAAGCTACAGGACAGTGCCCCATATATTATAATCACGCATCAACAGGCAGACCCAAGCCTTTGGAAAAAGAAAACGTACACGTAAAATATAACTCAAATTATATTGACTGCGGAAACCTCCCTCTTTATTCATTCGGTCACGGCTTGTCATACAGCAACTTTGTTTACGAAAGTTTGACCCTTGATAAAACAGAAATGGATATGAATAGTGAAATCACTGTCAATATTACCATACATAATAATTCCGATATAGCAGGTAAGGAAACCGTACAGTTATACATTCACGATCTTGTCGGTTCAACCATACGCCCAATTCAACAACTTATTGCTTTTGAAAAAGTTGAGTTTGCACCTAATGAAAGAAAAGTCATAACATTTACAATAAAAGAGCCTATGCTTCGAATTTGGGATGCAGAAAACAAATATGTATCTGAAAAAGGTGAATTCACTGTATCGACAGGCTATGCAGATCATTTGATTTTTACAAAAAATTTCGAATTAAAATAATCTAATTAAAAAGAAGGTTATACTCATGATAAAAGTTATAAGTCAAAATGCAATGAGCTGGGAACATAAAGAATTCGGTCCGTTTGACAGACGTCGACCCCTTATGAAAAAGGCTGTTGAAAATGCAGATATCATTGGTTTTCAGGAAGTGATACCTACTTGGAAAAGTTTCTTTGACACCGATCTTGAAGGATATGATCACATACTTGTATATAGAAGTGAAAAAAATCTTGAAGCCACACCGATTTATTGGAAAAAAGATAAATTCAACGTACTAGATAGTGGACATTTCTGGCTTTCTGAAACACCTGAAAAAGAAAGTTTTGGTTGGGATGCAAAATGTGTACGTATTACCTGTTGGGTTCTTTTTGAAAATATTGAAACAGGTAATAAATTTGCTTTTGTAAATACACATCTCGACCATAGAGGTGAAACAGCAAGAATTAACGGCATTCAATTGATATGTGATTTTATAAACAGAAAATTTGGTAAAGATATGCCTATTATACTAACCGGTGACTTTAATGCACAACCGGGAAGCGCTACTATTGAAAAAGCTAACAGCCTGTTAACTGATGCAAGGGCCTCTGCAAAAGAGTCAACTGATAACTATACTTTCCACGGTTTTGAACACCAATGCAATGCAATTATTGATTATATATATATCAGCGACAACATTGAATGCGAAAAATTTGAAACCATACGCGTACAGGACGGTGTATATATACAATCCGACCACCTCGGTATATGCGCAACACTAAATATATAAATAAAATGCGAACACACTTGTGTTCGCATTTTATTTATACAATTCTATTTCTTGTTTCTCCTTTTATAAAAGCTATAATGTTATTGGCAACCTCTGTAACACATCTGCTTCTTGCCTCAAAGCTTCCCCACGCAGTATGAGGTGTCAAGCAAACATTTGGTAAATCAAGTATACGGTAAAACGGATGATCATAAGGCATTGGCTCTACCGAGTATACATCGATACCAAGTGCACCAAGCTTACCATCCATAATTGCATCAGCAAGCGCATTTTCATCACATACGGCACCGCGTGCAACATTTATAAGCATTGTGGTATCTTTCATTTTGGCTATACGCTCACGGCTTATTATTCCACGGGTTTCATCAGTGAGTGGGATATGAATTGATATAATATCAGCATTTTTACAAAGTGTATCAATATCAACAGTTTTATAAACAGGATCGGTCTTTCTTCTGAACACTATAACTTTACAGCCAAGTGCAGTTGCAATTTCTGCCACCTTACTGCCGATAGCACCCCCACCGACTATTCCCCATACTTTACCTGACAGTTCGTGCCACACAGGAGTTAAAGAGTTAGCAGTACCCGATGCCGAATACGCACCAGAATGTACAAATTCACGATATTGAACAAGATGTGACGATAAAGAAAGCGCTAGTGCAGCTGTAAGCTGTGCTACACTATCAGTAGAATACCCTGCAATGTTACACACTGCAATACCACGCTCACTACAGTATGCCGTATCTATATTATCATAGCCTGTTGCAGTAACGCAAATAAGTTTTAAATTTCTTGCGTTTTCAAGGTTTGTCTTATTAAGTTTTATTTTATTTACAACAATTACATCAGCGCCACTTACACGTTTAGCAACACATTCCAATGTAGTATGTTTATAAACATCGGTATTTGCAATGACTGTTATAGGTGAAAGGTCAATATCGGCACCAAGTGTGCCGGCATCTAAAATTACGATTTTCATATCTTCTCCATATAAATTTAACCGCCGTTTTGGCGGTTAAATTTTAAGTTGTAGTTTCGGTTTCCGGTGTCTGATCAGGTTGATCAGACTGTGTTTGATCTGTTGGGGTCTGAGCAGTTTGATCAGACGGTAATTGATCTGAAGGTGTTTGAGTATTCGGTGTATCTGAAGGTGTCTGTTCTGTTTGAGGTGGGGGCGTTGTAGTATCATCCGGTGTCTGATCAGAGGGTGTTTGGGTAGTCGGTGTATCCGAAGGAGTATCAGACGGTGTTTGGGTAGTTGGAGTATCGGTTGGAGTTTCCGGTTCCGGAACCTCGTGAATATTGCAGACCTCTGTAGGCGCTCCGCCCGGTACAAACGAACCTGATGCCTTTTGCGTGCAAGCATCACTTAAAAGCATACCGCTTTCAAAACAATACTCACTTGAAACAAGCGTTGTAGGCTTTACAAGCGATTTATAAGAAAGGCCCGAATGTACCTTTGACATTACTTTACGCCAAGTGGTTGCAGCAGGGTTCTGACCGGAGTAGTAAACAGTCTTGGAATAATCATAGCCGTACCACACAACACCTGAGTAGTAAGAAGTATATCCTGCAAACCATCTGTCATAATCGTTTGAAGTAGTACCTGTTTTACCTGCTATCTCAGTAGTTCCAAAGTTTGCAGGTGTACCCGTACCTGCGCTTACGGCATAAGACAACAATGAATTCATAACACGAGCAGTCTGAGTCGACATTGCAGTGTGTGACTCAGTTGAATTTTCAAGTATAACTCTGCCGTTCTGGTCAATTACCTTAGTATAGAAATACGGCTTTGTATACTTACCGTCATTTGCAAAAGAAGCATATGCAGCAGACATTTCCACAACGTTAACTCCCTTTGTAAGACCGCCCAAACCAAGTGATGCAACATTTTGATCGTTATGCGAATAATTATCTTCCGGAGTTACAAGAGATGTAAAGCCAAGATTATCAATCATAAAATCAATCGAACGTTTAAAGCCAAGCGCCACATTTACACGTGCCGCAACAGTATTAAGTGATTGTGCAACACCTGCTGTAAGCGTTACTTTTTTGTTAGACTGAAAACGCGACTGGTTCTTAGGATATTCTTTAGCTTCATCAATGTACCAGTCAAGTATCATAGACGAGGGTGAAAGTGCGTTGTTACCGTCAACACAAACACCATACTCAATAGCCGGAGCGTAGGTTGAAAGAGGCTTTATAGAAGAGCCGGGCTGTCGATAAGTCATTGTGGCACGATTTTGTCCGCGGGCATCTGTTTTTTCACCTATACCGCCGGCAATACCGACAACTGCACCTGTGCTGTTGTCAATAATCGCCATTGCGCTTTGCGGAGTAACTTTATTGCCGTTATCATATGCATAAATATTCGGGAAATTTGACGCATCATTATAAACACTGTCAAGAGCGTTCTGTACATCTACATCCATAGTGGTATAGATTTCAAGACCACCGGAATATATAAGAGTTTCTGCATAAACTTTGCTGTAACCTTTTTTGTTTACAAGATCATCAATAACAGCATCTGTTACCGCATCAACAAAATAACTTTTTACTGAAGAGGAAGAAGTTTTTCCGCTTCCGTCAGAGAAAGTAAGCACTTCTGCTTTAGCAGCTTCACACTGCTCCGGACTTATATATTCAAGTTCTTCCATTTTATTTAATACATCAGATGCACGTTCCTTATTTCTGTCATAATTAATAAGAGGATCATAGGAAGCCGGAGACTTGGTAATTGATGCAATACACGCACATTCCGCAAGCGTTAGTTCAGAAACATCTTTGCCAAAATACTTTTCAGCCGCGGTCTGTACTCCATAACAGCTTTGTGAAAGATAAATGGTATTGAGATAAACCTCAAGTATCTGATCTTTATTATACTGACTTTCAAGGTACCACGCACGCCGCATTTCCTGTATTTTACGGGTTATTGTCTGATCATCGTCATCAGTAAGGTTTTTAACAAGCTGCTGAGTTATGGTAGAACCGCCGAAGTTACCGGAGCCTTTGAAACCAACAAAACGAAGTGCATAATTTATAACTGCATGACCTGTACGCTTGATATCGACACCGCTGTGTTTATAAAAACGCTCATCCTCAATTGAAATAAACGCATGTTGCAAATCTTTAGGGATTTGAGCAATATCAACCCAAACACGATTTTCAACACCATGCAACTCGTCGACTTGAACAGTCTGACCGTTATCTGTACCGTAAATAATTGTTGTGTAATTAAGCGAATCATCAAGATATGACAAGTCAAACTCACCATCAACATATACAAACGCATACCACATAAAAACGGCACCTGTAAAAACACAGGTCAAAATACCTGTAAGACATATCGCCCAAATACCACGGCGAACAGCATACGGAAGCCGATGCTTTTTATCAGCCTTTGCCGTTTTTTTCTCGGCACGTTTTTTCTTATAGTTTTCATACATTATTATAAGTTTTGCCAAAATCTTTTTCATAGCACACTCCATTATAATAAGAACAATAATCAAAAAATATATACATTATTATTATAACTTTATTGCTCAACTTTTTCAATAGTACAAAGTAAAATTAATATTTGTTAAGATAATACGCTTCCCTGCCTTTTTCCACCATACGAACAGCCTCTGTAGAAAAACTGTTTGCGCTGCGTGTTGAAAACCCCAGTGTCAAAAAAGTAAAAATATAGACCGAAATATATTTTATATAATAATAGAATATTTTACTTATATTGCCGCGTGCGGAATATACCCCAATTTTAACTGCTTCAAAAGCGCCAAGTTCGGTAAAACGTATAAGTGCATACTTACAAAGTGCATATCTAATTGCAATTGCTGCAAAAGTGACTATTACAATTCCCCATTCAATTACTGTAAGAATTATAAAAAATTCATTAGTAGTCACAAACTCGGCAACACTTGAAAGAAAATTGTTCTCATAATCAAATATATTTTCACCCGATAGAATTACGCTTATAACAAACACTCCACATTCGCACACAAGTGCCAATATCAGCACACCCAACCGCAAAAGCGTGATCATAACACGCCTCAATGTGTACATTGCAATACATTTTACCATAAAACGCGGTGCCCTAAACAAATAAAAAATCTGTGAAAACTTTGCATTCTCTTTTTTGGCGTTTATGAAGTAATTCGAAATAAGTCGGATAGTAGCCATGTCGTTCTGTGAGCCAAG
>JAZUOQ010000133.1:0-15501 GCA_045604775.1 Eubacteriales bacterium | reverse complement strand
ATTATGCCGCAAAGATCTTAGAGGATGAACTAAAAAAAACACTTGAGTATGATGCAACGGACAAGCTTCGTGCCGAATGTATTTTTACAGCTATGATTATTAAAACACAGCTTCATATTCCTGTTGAAAATGTACCCCCGCTTGATAATTATATAAAATATTTAAACGATGGTCACCGTATGTACGCTTGTTATATTATGGCTTACAAGGCTTACCTTAACGGTGACTACAGTAAATCGTTAGGTATTGTAGAGACCGCGATCAACTGTAGTCCGTATCCTTATCCGATTCCAATGATATATTTGAATATAATGGCAGCAATTGATTGTATAAATCTTTTGAAGATTACTAAAGCTAAGGAATATATTGATACAGCTTGGCAGCTTGCCTCACCGGATGGAATATATATGCCGTTTGTTGAGCATTACAGTTTACTTCAGGGTCTCATTGAAACTCATTTTAAAAAAGACCATACCGAATACTACAATAAAATTATCAAAGCTGTAAGCGAGTATAACATTGCTTGGTATAGCATATATAACGAAAAAAATGTAAAAACGGTAACATCCAGTCTTACGCCGCAGGAATTTACGGTTGCGATGCTTTATACGCGCAACTGGCGCGCAAAAGAGATCGCGGCACATATGGGGCTTTCTGAACGTACCATAATGAATTACATACAGATTATATATGAAAAACTTCATATAAACGGCAAAAAAGAATTAAGTAAATTTGTACTTGGTTAAATCCACCTGTTCGTTTAAACGAACAGGTGGATTTTTTTAATAAATCTATATTTCAAGCCGATTTTTTTAAAATATTACCTCTTTTTTTGATATTAATTTGCATATTTTTTTATTATAATTACTCATTACAAATCAATGCTTAGTTGGTATAATTTAAATATAAAAACAGACGGAGGAAGCCTTATATGGTTAAGACTAAAAAACGCCTGTTCAATTTAAACGGTGATACAATAGAAGTGACTTTTGTATATGATGAAGAGTCAAAACGTTATTTTGGTGAGTATCCCGATTTTAGTGAAACACCGCGTATAACACCTAATGGACGCAGATGGGTAAATGTTACAATGGACGGATGCCCATATGCTGATAAGATTTACGGTGACTGCGGTTCCTGTTCGTTTTTTAAATGCGAACAGACAGGTGATCTTATCGGAATTTGTGACAACGACGCACTTTTAGAAGAGAGAGAGGAAAATGCTGTATGACAATAAACAATACTTTCAAACGGACGATAGCATCCATACTTACAATAATAATGATTATTGGATTGCTACCGACATTTGCTTTTTCAGCAAATAGCAGTACCAGTATTGCTGATCCCGCTACTATAATAAACTGGAAAAACTGGTTTCCTGTTGATTCAAACCGTTATTCTGGCGGTATATTTTTGGATAAAACAGTTTATACTGCCGAAGATGCCAAATTAAGTACCGGTTACTTCGGTGATATAGCTGATAAGCTTAAATTTGGGAAGGACAATTTCGGTAACGAAAACTTCCTTGTATCTCTGTCGGCTATTGGGTCCAATACTGAAATACTTGGTTACTCTGCAACTCCTACCGACACAATGCTGGTTCTTGATGTTTCGGATTCTATGGATTCAAATGCAGCAAGTGCTATGGTTACAAGTACTAACCGTGCCATTGAAACATTACTTGCTCTTAATAAATACAACCGTGTAGGTGTTGTTCTTTATTCAGGTAACAGTAATCATGGTTCATCAAATACAGGAACAGGAACAGTCATGCTTCCTCTTAACAGATATACTACTACTGTTACAGAAACTGTAAATGAAGGTACCATGCAACAACCCAATATGGTACAGCACGATGTTTTTTTATCATATAACAATGACACAGTTTCTATAGTTTATACCAGAGAAAATCAAGGCTCAAACTTCAATCCCAACTGGGTCATAACAGGTGGTGTTAAGGCTGAGGGCGGAACAAATTTCATTACTGCAAGCAAGCGGGTTACCGGCGGCACATATATTCAGAACGGTTTAAGTCTTGCATATAATGCTTTCCCAAGCGGAAATGATACGGTTATCCCTGACGGTCAAATTCAGGCCGGCACACAGCGTATGCCTATTATTGTTTTAATGAGTGACGGTGCCCCTACAACTGCCACAACAAGTTATAACTCAATAGGTGACTCAAATGCAGGTAGCGGTGCAACAAATGATGCTACCGCATCGGTGGGTTTTTTAACTCAGCTGACAGCTTCTTGGGTCAGATCCAATTTAAAAACAAAGTACAACGGTATCGAGCCGAAATTCTATACATTAGGGCTTGGCACACAGAACAGTGCAACTGCAACAGGTGTTCTTAATCCCTCATCAACTGCAAATAATGCTTCTTCTTTATGGGAGGATTTCACAGGGAACAATAAGCGCGTTGCTCTTACTTTGCCTGTAACCAGTGACAGTAACAATACTTGGAGTACCTATCTTACACCTGCTGATACAACAACTCTCTCAAAAAACTATGTTGATCGCTACTGGGCGGCAAATAATTCATCGGATATGGTGAAAGCTTTTGAAGAGATTGTTGAAGAAATCGTTATCCAATCACGTTATTACGCAACTCTTGTATCAAGTAACAGTCATGAGATGGACGGTTATATCTCATTTACCGATGAGATTGGTACCTATATGGAAGTTAAAGATATTAAGGGTATCCATATAGGCGAAGGTTCGCTTGTAACAGGCGGTATGTTTTCCGATTATATGTTTAACGGCAGCATGCGTAACAGTGACAATACACTTACAGAGCTTGGCACTGAACTCATTAATGCATTAAAAACCCGTTTTAATATAACCGATACTCAGGCTTACCAACTTATTGATAATGCGATAAATAACGGTTATATATCATGGGACAGTAACACAGGCGATTTTTCAAACTACGTCATGTGGTATGCAGATAAAGACAACAAATATATCAAGCCGTACAATGAACTCGCCAGAGAAGCTGATCCGGAAAACGCAAAGTATATTGTTAAGTCTTATATCTATCTTGGTGATGTTACCTCAAACCACATTGAAACATCTATGATGTATCTGCTTATACGTGTAAGAGAGGATATTGAAACAGGCAGACAGATTGTCGATGCAAACCTTCCGGCAGCTCTTTTGCCTATGGTTACGTATACGATTGAGGTTGAGGGTACAAAACTCACATCTCAGTCGCTTAAGAGTATGACCAGCAATGCAGATACCAAGGCGCCGGCTTGTCTTCTCTTTGAAGTAGGTCTCAGAGACGATATTACCCCCTATAATATTTCGGACAAACTTAAAGATGAAAGTTTTCGTAAGAATACAGACGGAACATATACGTTTTACTCTAACCGCTGGAGAGATAATGTAGGAAATACATTTACTATTCCCAATTCTGTAAATTTACCTTCTAACATCTATAATCACGGTTTAGTTAATTCTACAGAGGCACATTTTGTTCCCTCTATTCAGAATGAACGCTATTATTATACTACTAATACTACTGTTCTTGTAAAAGACGGTAATAACTATGTTGCATATCAAGGTTCAAAGCCGAGTGGCGAAGGTTATTATCATGCATACAGTTATGTGCAAACAAACGGTTCTGCACAACTTGTAACAGTATATAACCCTATTACAGCAAACGCTATGAGCGATGTTGAGCCAAGTGATGACAACAGTACATGGATAATTCCTGCCGGCACACCCAAGAGATATTTTGGTGAAGAAGTGCATGGTGAAGATGCACATGATCATAAACAACTCAATAAGACCGGTACATTAGGCTGGTCACTTTATCCAAAATCTGTTTATGAATCATCGGGCGGTGCACAGGGATATCACGTGTTCGGTTATCTTGGTAACAATGGTAAAATCACAGCGGCTCCGGCACAGGGAATAAAACTTTCAAAAACGGTAAGCGAAACAGTATCAGGTGCTTCGAACAGTTTTGTATTTGATATTGCTCTTTCGGGCGCCTCGTTTGCTGCGGAGTATCCTTACAGACTGGAAAAATCAAACGGCACAGTTGAAAACGGGACACTTTCAGTAATTAATGATAATATTGAGGTTACAATAGGTGCAGGCGATGTAATATATATTACAGATCTTCCTACAAATTCAGAATATACAGTAACAGAAAGATACAATGCACATTATGTATCAAACTCATCAAATTCAACAGGTACCATTTCACAGTACACATTAAACAGTGTTGATTTTGTAAATACTCCACGTGGCTACGGCAGCCTTATTATCGAAAAAGAGGTTAATCATCCGTTTGCCGAAAACACTGTTCCTGATGCACTTGTAAATAAAGAATTCAATATAAAAGTTGAATTTACAGGTAATGCAAATGATCTTGCAAATATTACTGCACCTGCAGGTATAACTTCAGCAGACGGTAACAAAACGTTTGAATTCAAGCTGAAAGGCGGCAATGAAGTTGTATTCCCCAGTATCCCTGAAGGTGTAAGATACACAGTAACAGAAACAGCTATTCCTCAAGGTTTTACGTTAAATGTTAATTCCTCTGTTCTTGACGGAACAATTATTAATAATACACAAAACAATGCATTGGTAGTAAATGATTACGCTCCCGATCCCGTAAGCCCCAATATAACATTGAACGGTACCAAAACATTATCAGGTACTAATTGGACTTCGGGTGAGTATCAGGTGGCATTACAGCCTGTTAATATCGGTGGAAGCAGTCATATCAATCTTGGTTCCGCAACAATCATCGGCACTATGAAGCATGATGGAAAAACATATACCTTTAAAATGAACGAAGGCACAAACCCAATCACCTATACTGAGGTTGGAACTTATTCTTATATGGTATATGAAATTGAACCGGATGACAGTGCTGCAGGCAAACCGGAAAACATTGCATACGATAAAAGTTTTGGTTTGTTCTCGGTAACTGTTTCAGATAATGATGCAGACGGTGCACTTGAGGTTTCGAATGTTGTTGTTCATCGCGACAGTGCAATACTTACAAATGTATCCGGCGCATATACTATCACAAAAGATTTTACAAATATTTATATGGCTGCTGTAGAAACTTTTGATGTAAAAAAGACTATTAACGGCAGCGATGCTGATCATCAGTATGACTCAGGTATTATGTTCGGTCTTTTTGAAAGTGAAAGTGATGTCGGTGAACAATCAAGCCCTGTTTATTACGCGCTTACAAATGATGCCGGCGTTGCAAGTTTTGGTATAAACATTGTTCAGGACGATTATAAAACAGCACCGGTTACCTACTATCTTCGCGAAATTCCACCGTTGTTAAATGACCGCGTTGTTGGTATGACATATAATACCGACTGGCAGTATACTGTTACTATCTACTGGCCCGAAGGTGATTTGCAGCCCACGATAACATATGCTGAATATAACGGCGGCGCACAAGTCAATAAGAATGAACTTGCAATTAATAACACTTACGATCCTAATGTCATTTCAACTCCTGCTGTTACTTTAAGCGGTGTTAAGACATTAAACGATGGTGCACTCAGAACTCAGGATGCATTTACATTTGAACTATATATCACTGATTCTGATTTTTCTGTAACAGGTCATACAGTAGAACAATCAAAAACCGTTAATGCTTCAAATACAAATATTGTATTTGATCCGATTAACTTTAAAACTCCCGGTACAAAATATCTGGTAGTAAAAGAAGTGCAAGGTATTGCCGGCGGTATTGGTTATGATACTACTGAGTATCATATTACAGTTAATGTTGTAAAGGCAACAGATGCAAACGGCAAAACAATTCTGTCTGTAGCAGATAGTGACGGCGGAAGCATTATTGTCCACAAACTCGGTGCGGCAAATGTTGCGGCAAATCAAATTGACTTTAATAACACTTATACAATTAACGACATCGAAAAGGTAGTTATTGAAGGCAGCAAAAAGCTCACAGGACGTCAACTTATAGCCGGTGGTTTTGAATTTGAGCTTTATGAAGGAAATACCCATATTGAAACTGTTAAAAACAGTGCAGACGGCAGCTTTGAGTTCGGCGAATTAGTATACACTGAGCCCTGTACACATACGTATACAGTAAAAGAATATATTCCAGCTCAAAAACACGGTGTTGACTATGATACTACCGAATATACCGTAACGGTTAATGTTACCGATGACGGAAACGGCGGACTCGACAATGAGATAAAGGTAGACGGTCTCGCTAACAAGGATATCGTATTTGAAAACTCCTATTCGGCACAAGGAACAAGTATTGATCTTTCCGGCACAAAAACTCTTGAAGGTAGAGAAATAAATAATCAGGAATTTGAGTTTGAACTCTACGAAACAGGTGATGACTTTATAGTCGCCGACAGCGATAATCCTGTAAAAAGTGTAAAGAACAATGTTATCACCCAAAATTCAGGCGATTTCAGTATGACGCTTGATTATTCTGATGGCGAAGAGGGAATTCATTATTATGTTCTTTCTGAAAAGATTCCTACCGATAAATATGGTATAAACTATGACACACGCGAGTATCATATCTCAATTATGGTAGTTGATAATTCACTTGGTCAACTTATTGCAAGCGTTGCAGGCATTGTTTGCCCAGGTATTCACGGAAACTTCACCGAAACTACGCTTGACTTTTCAAACAGCTATAACTCCGCTCCTGCAGAACTTGTTATTGGCGGTGAAAAGGAATATACAAAAACTCTTACAGCTGATTTGTTTGAATTTGAACTCAGTGATGACAACGGATTCATTACAAGTGTTAAGAATTTAGAAGACGGTACATTTACATTCCCTGCTCAGTTACTGGGTACTGTAGGTACACACACATTTTATGTTAAAGAGAAAAATGGCGGAAGTGAAATAAACGGCATAACCTATGACCCTGCTGAGTATACTGTTAAGGCTACTGTATATGATGACAAACTTGGCAATTTGAAAATAAGTGAAATCACTTACAGCAAAGACGGTGGCTCAGTTAATGGTATCAAGTTTAACAATACCTATGCAGCAACAGGAAAAGCTGTTCTTAGCGGTAAAAAGCAACTTGAAAACGGTGAGCTTACAGCAAATCAGTTTATCTTTAATCTTTACGAATCTGATATTAACAAAACAAAAGGCACAAAGATTCAGTATGTTTCAAATGATGTGAATGGTGATTTTAGTTTTACTATCAACTATGATTACACACACGTTGGTACTCACTACTATGTTGTAGAAGAGGAAAAGGCAGGCGATTATGAGATAATCGATTCCCAGACAGGCCTTAATTATGATGCAAGACAGTACTTTGTAACAGTAATTGTTACTGATAATGGTGACGGTACAGTTTCAACCGATACTGACATAGTTTGCATTGAAAATAATCAATCATCTGAAAATCTTACATTTGTTAATACTCTTACAGATATTACCGATAAAGATGTATTTCTTGCTTCTGAACCTAATGTAAGCGTTGACGGACAAAGCATATCTGTTAATGAAGAAATTATCTACTCAATTAACTATTACAACGGCGAAGACACAGATGCCACAATTACTATAACAGACAAAATCCCTGAGTACACGTCTTATGTTGACGGTTCTGCTACGAATGGCGGTGTGTACAACAGTGCTGATGGTATTATCAAGTGGGATAATTTGATTGTACCTGCCGGTGAGACCGTAACCGTTTACTTTAATGTTACTGTTAATGCAGGCGGTAAGGATATAACAAACAAGGCTCAGGTGCTTGTGGGAAATAACACTTTTGATACAGATGCGGTTACAAACTACACTTATGAGAAATCTGTTGATAAAAAAGAGGCTTCTGTCAAGGATGAATTGACCTATAATATCGTTTATACCAACAATACAGGTGCTTTAGCAAATGTTGTGATCACTGATGATCTTGATGACAATGTTGAATATATTGATGGCTCAGCAACAGAAAACGGCGTATACGATGCCCAAAATCACAGGATAGTATGGACATTTAACAGCGTAGACACAGGTGTTACTGTAAGCTTTAAAGCAAAGGTTAAAGATGGTTTATCCGATGTTGAAAATGTTGTGGTAATTACTGAAAACGATCACGAGGTAAGAACAAACACTGTCGTTACAGAAATTCTGCTGCCTGAACTTAATATTGATAAAACACAGGCTGTAGGTGAGAATAAGGCTACTGCGGAACGTATGACTGTAAAAGCAGGTGATAAGGTTACTTATTATCTAAAAGTAACAAATAATGGAGAAGGTGCAGCTTCAGATATCACTGTTACTGACAAGATACCCGATGGACTTATCGTAACATCTGCAGATATCCAAAACGGCGGTGTGGCTACTGACGGTACTATTACTTGGAATATAGACAATATTGCGGCAGGTGCAAGTGCAACAGTTATTTTCACTGCAACAGTACCTGAAGTAAAACAGGATACCGAATGGATAAATGTTGCTACTGTTGTTTACGATAAAGAAAATGACGGTACAGATGATCCTAAGACCTCTAACGAGGTTGAAATCGAAATTGATGTTCCCGAAACACCAAAGGATCCCGAAACACCAAAAGATCCTGAAACACCAAAAGAACCTGAAACTCCAAAGGATCCTGAACCTTCAAAAGAGCCGGAAACACCAAAGGCTCCGGAAACACCAAAAGAACCTGAAACTCCTGACACAGGTGATAATACAGATCTTGTTTTATGGTTCTCACTCCTGTTTATATCAGGCGGTGCAGCAATTGGTATGGTAAGACTCAATAAGAAAAATAAAGAAGACTAAATAAAAATAACCGTAGGGTTTTAAACCCTACGGTTATTTTATATTGAAATTTAATGCTTTTTAAATATTTTATTTAGGAATAAGTTGAAATATTTAATAAAGAACTCATCACGAAGTAAAAGTACAATTGAAAAATAAACTGCAGATCCAATAATAACAAGTGCAAACAATGCCGATAATGTATCACTCATAATTTTATCAAGGTTATAAACACATATAAACATTACAACACCGGCCAGATAATAGCGCCAACCGAATAGATACATTTTAATTCCAAACTCACGTCTTACTGCAAACAACTGCACTGCAAGCACACCAAGTTCTGCAATAACAGTTGAAAATGCCGCGCCGAGCGCACCATATGTTGGTATTAAAATAAAATTCATTATAACATTTATAACCATACCGGTGCATACAGAGGCAGTATAAGCAAGCATACGGTTTGTTGGAAGCAGATACTGTGTGCCAAACACATTACTTCCGCCTATAAACATAATTATGGGACAAAGTGTGATAATAACCGGTGCAATAAGCTCACTACCCTCGGTGTCAATAAAAAAGCGTGATACAAATATATTTGCAATTGATGCAATGCCGAACATAATCGGTGTTGCAAGGCAGAGATAGAGCTTAAAAGATGCGTTTATATATCGCTTTGTATTCTCCTTGTCTTTTTTCATATATGTGTTGGCAATACGGCTGAGCATTACAAAACCTATAGAAGTTACAACAGTGAGAGCGATTTTTACTATTTTCTCTGCATTATCATATACACCGACTTGCACATTGCCGTCATTTACAAGTCCGCCTATCATAACGCGGTCCAGTTGAGCATAAACAGTAGTTGCAATTTGCGGTAAAAACATAATGAATGAGCATTTGAAATGTCTTGAAAAGCGTGAAAAATCAGGTTTGACAAATGCTTCGTGTTTTAGCTTATGAAACCAAAGTGATCCGTTGCCGATCACATTCATTCCCGTGTACAAAACGATATATCGCGAAAGGTCATTTGAATCGCGTACAAATATTATTATAAGAGCAAGACTTATAAGTTTTACTGCAAAGTTGCGTATTGCTTGCAATTTAAAGTTTTCAATGCCTTGGTAATACCAACTGATATCAAGCATTGATGCAACAATCTCAATGGCAAAAAACGCAAAATACGCACTGTTATATACGTTTATAACGGCAATGACATTTTTGTTGAACCATATAAAAGCGAAATAAATACCAAGGGACAGTGTAAGCATAATAACACGCATAAACACAATTTCCCAAAATATTTTTTCTCGAAGTATACGGTCGTCTTTATGATAAGCGATTTCACGTTGACCGTACACATTAAGACCAATACAGCCCACCATTACAAAAACACTTATTACCGATTGTATAACACTAAATGTACCTTGATTGCCAAGCCCAAGCGTTCTTGCAAGATATGGCATTGTTATAAACGGCACTATAAGAAGCAGAATCTGATAACTTAAGCTGTACAGATAGTTTTTAATTACGGAAATACGTTCTCCCATATTAATTAATCAACTCCGATACTTTATCAAGAGCCGAGCGTATCACCTTGTCCATATCGTAATATTTATACTCACCCAGCCTTCCTCCAAATACCACCTTGTCCTCTTTTTTGGAAAGTTCAAGGTATTTTTGGTAAAGTACTGCATTTTTATCGTTATTTACAGGGTAGTACGGTTCCATACCTTTTTCCCATTTTGCCGAGAACTCACGTGTGACAACAGTCTTTGGTGATTCATCGTTTTCAAAATGTTTGTGTTCAATAACACGGGTGAAAGGAGTTTGATTATCAGTGTAGTTCATAACTGCAACGCCCTGATAGTTTTCAGTATCCAATATTTCTGTTTCAAAACGCAAACTTCTGTATTCAAGCTCACCGAAGCAATAGTCATAATAAGTGTCTATGCAACCTGTAAACAATATCTTTTTGCAAGGGATACTGTTTTTTACATCAAAATAATCGGTGTTTAACTGAACATCTATACCATCAAGCATTTTTTTAACCATTTTAGTATACCCGCCCACCGGTATGCCTTGATAGCGGTCATTGAAATAGTTATTATCATAGCGCATACGCACGGGAAGACGTTTGATAATAAATGAAGGTAACTCGCAACATGGTTTGCCCCATTGCTTTTCGGTGTAGTCTTTTATAAGTATTTCATAAATATCTTTACCTACAAGCGAAATTGCTTGTTCTTCAAGGTTTTTTGGTTCGCCAATACCGCATTGTGCTTTTTGTTTTTTAATTATATTTTCAGCTTCTTTGGGTGTAATAACTCCCCACATTTGATTAAAGGTATTCATATTAAACGGAAGGTTATATAACTTTCCTTTATAGTTTGCAATTGGTGAATTTACAAAATTATTAAACTCACAAAACCTGTTTGCGTAGTCCCACACCTCTTTGTCAGAGGTATGGAAAATATGCGCACCGTATCTATGAACATTAACACCTTCCACTTTTTCAGTGTATATATTACCTGCAAGGTGTGAACGTTTATCAATCACAAGACATTTAAATCCTTTATTTGTCATTTCACGGGCAAAAACCGCACCATACAGTCCGGCACCCACTATAAGCCAATCGTACATATTATAATTCTCCGTTTCTTAGTATATATAGTATACTGCTATTAAGCATAAATTACAATATAAATTGACATAAAAAAAACACTGTGATATACTTTTTCAAAAAAGGAGGCATTATTATGAGTAAGGCAATTGATTCACTATATAAAGCGAATTCTGTAAATTCTAAAAGAGTGAAAACTGATAAACTGTTTCTTGATAGTGCGATTTGTCAGTTTGAGGGACATCTGGATAAGACAATAAAATTTGTCGAGGAATTTCAGCTTATTGATGCTGAGCGCTGGGCGCGTTTTGTAAACCAGTTTAAAATACATTCTGACTCTGTTGATAAGGCTTGGCGTGGAGAGTATTGGGGTAAAATGATGCGCGGTGCGGCATTTACATACGCGTACACCAAAAATCCGACTCTTTATAAAGTACTCAAGGAAACTGTTGAGGATATGATGAGTGCGGCTGAGGCTGATGGTAGAATTTCTACCTTTACGACCGCTAAAGAGTTTCACGGCTGGGATATCTGGTGCAGAAAATATGTACTTTTAGGTATGCAGTATTTTATGGAAGTCTGTGACGATGAGGAGTTTAACAAAAAAATCGTAAACTCTATGTGCAGACAGGTCGACTGTATGATAACAAGACTTGGTCCGAAATCGGAAGGTAAAATTCCGATAACGACTGCAACAGATAACTGGTGCGGTCTTAACTCAACATCATTGCTTGAGCCTGTAGTACGTCTGTACCATATAACTGGTGAACAGCGCTATCTTGACTTTGCGCATTATATAGTGGCTGAGGGCGGTACATCTGTTGCAGATATTTTTGAGATCGCCTGTGAAAATAAAACTGATCCGTATCAGTACCCTATTATTAAAGCGTATGAGCTTACCTCTTGTTTCGAGGGACTTTTGGAATACTATCGTGCAACCGGTATTGAAAAATATAAGGATGCAGTTATTAATTTTGGCAGAAGACTGCTTGCAACAGATATTACCATTATCGGTACAGCCGGTTGTACTCATGAATACCTTGATCATTCGGCTGCACGTCAAACAGATACAGCTTATCAGGGTATTATGCAAGAGACCTGTGTAACTGTTACCGTTATGAAGTTTTTTATGCAGCTTCATCTTATAACAGGTGACAGTTGTTTTGCAGATGCTTTTGAAACTGCACTTTATAACGCATATCTTGGTGCAGTAAATACCGAAAAAAATGTTGATACCGAAGAAATTACAAAAAAATTTCCGAACGCTGTTCTTGAACCTCTTGCTTTTGACAGTTACAGTTCACTGCTTCCCAATACCAGAGGCAGAGGCATCGGCGGTCTTCAATTAATGCCTGATAATCACTACTATGGCTGCTGTGCTTGTATAGGTCCTGCAGGTACAGGTATGATAAGCAAAATGACTTCGCTTTTAAAAGAAAATGGTGTAGTTATAAATCTGTATACCAAAGGCAGTATTAAAACATTTACACCTGATGGTAATGAACTTAATATATCGGTGGATACCGATTATCCTGCAAACGGCGCGGTTAAAATGGCTGTTGAAACAAAGGGCGGGGAGGAGTTTGAAATTTCTGTTCGTATTCCTGCTTGGAGTGATGAAACAAGTATAAAGTTAAACGGAGAAACGATTGCGGTAACTGCAGGCTATACCGACATTAAAAGGGTGTGGAAAACGGGTGATGTAATCGAACTTTCGCTTGATATGCGCACACGTGTTATTCTGCCCCCTTCAAACCCCACTGATGTTATATTTACTACAGGAAAGCATAAATACAAGATTACCGTGCCCACGGTAGTTTATGAAACAGAGGATGCAAAATATCACATCGCAATGCATAGGGGACCGCTTGTTCTTGCACGTGATGAGAGACTTGGTGAAGATCCTGCAGAACCGGTATCTATCGCTTATGATGAAAATGGTGTAGTTGATGTTAAAGCATCAAACAATGCGAATTATCCTACTATTGTTGAGTTTAAAGTCCCAATGACAAACGGCAAAGAGATAACTGTAATAGACTATTCATCTGCAGGTAAGATCTGGTCACATAAATATGCGTGCTGGCTTCCTACAAAAGAAATTAGGTACAAATAAAATTGAAGCATCATAAAACAGATTTTTCAAAAGGCTCCGTCTATAAAAATATATTAGAGGTAGCTTTGCCTCTGACTCTGGCACAGTTTATAAACTTGATTTATAATATTGTGGATAGAATTTATATCGGAAGAATATCAGGAGTGGGCGCATTGGCGCTTACAGGCGTGGGTGTCTGTTTCCCAATCATAACACTCATAACAGCGTTCACTTATCTTTTCGGTAACGGTGCTGCACCGCTGTTTTCAATGGCGCGTGGGGCGCGTGATGATAAAGAGGCAAGCAAGCTTATGAATAACACTTTTACAATGCTGTTAGTTACTGGTGTTGTAATTATGGGAGTTTGCTATCTGTTTTATAAACCGATATTGTATGCGTTCGGTGCAAGTGATGTCACATTTACTTATGCGTCTGAGTATATACTTGTTTATCTTATCGGTACTGTTTTTGTTATGATTACTCTCGGTATGAATCCGTTTATAAATGCTCAAGGGTTTGCCAATGTCGGTATGTTTACAGTTGTTATCGGTGCACTTATAAACATTGTTCTTGATCCTCTGCTTATTTTTGTATTGGATCTTGGCGTCAGTGGTGCTGCCATTGCAACGGTTATTTCACAGGCGATAAGTACTTTGTGGGTGCTTGCATTTCTGACAGGCAAGCGTGCAGAAATAAAGTTGAAAATTGCGGATATGAAAATATCATTCAAGCGGGTTAAGCGTATAATGTCGCTGGGTGTGTCCGGCTTTACAATGGCATTTTCTAACGGACTTGTCCAAATCGCCTGTAATGCAGTGCTGTCTTCTTTTGGAGATATGTATGTGGGTATCATGACAGTTATAAACTCGGTACGTGATATTATCACAATGCCTGTTATGGGACTTACGAATGGTGCTTCGCCTGTTATGAGTTTTAACTATGGCGAAAAAACATATGATCGTGTGAAAAAGGCAATCAAATTTGTGACCGGTGCGTGTATTGTTTACACCGCATTTATGTGGATTGTAGTTGCGCTTTTTCCACAACTGTTCATTCGCATATTCAGTAATGATAGTGAAATTTTAGAGTTAGGTGCACACGCACTTAATGTATATTTTTTCGGATTCTGTTTTATGGCACTTCAGTTCGCAGGTCAGAGTATATTTGTAGCATTGGGTAAAGCTAAAAATGCCACTTTCTTTTCTATTTTTCGTAAGGTAATAATTGTTGTACCGTTAACATTTTTACTTCCCAGGCTGAGTATGGGAGTAGACGGCGTGTATTGGGCGGAACCTATTTCCAACCTTATCGGAGGTATTGCATGTTTTGTAACAATGCTGATAACCGTATTACCCGAACTAAATAAAAACAATAAGTAATTTTTAAATTTATAAAAAGGGAAATGTATGCAGAAAAAAATCAGAATTACCGTTATGCGTAAGGCTTGTTATACAGATCTGATAGAGAAATACGAAACCCCAATTGAGCATGCCTGTGATCTTAAAGAGGGTCAGGTCTTTATTGCTGACGGTTGGGAAAAACCGCACGGTTTTTGTGACAGCGCGTGGGAAAGTATTTCACCGTTTGTTATGACTTTGGCACACGGCGGTGAGGATTTTTATGACGGTTGGATGAAAAATAAAAAGTCAGCTATGATATCCTGTAATGACGGATTTCGTCCGGTTAGTTTCTTAATAGAAACAATAGAATGATTTTTAAAAGTAAAAACAGAATTAAAACCTACTTAAACATAAGTTTAAGTCGGTTTTATTAAAGCGGTTTTGGTTTATAAATTAATTTCCATACCATCTTCTGCGATAAGGACAGGAATGTTAACAGTCCACTGCATTTCATATGGTAGAAAAAGTCAACCGCACGCATCTGTTGGTCGCGGTGATTCTCACCTGCCTTACTATCTGTATCCCGAAGGAACAGATTTTTATAATTTCAATTTACAAATGCCTGTAGAAGAATGTGGGAATATGCTTATTATGCTTTATAAGTCGGAGGCCAAGCGGTCTTAGGAAGA
>JAZUOQ010000132.1:0-4206 GCA_045604775.1 Eubacteriales bacterium | reverse complement strand
ATTGTATTGATTTCTCTATTCATTTCTTGAACTATGAAATCAAGCTTTTTACCTACGGGTAAATCACTTACTAAGAGATCTTTAAACTGAGAAATGTGGCTTTTAAGACGTACGGTTTCTTCTCCTACATCTACTTTATCAGCGAAAAGAGCTACCTCGGTAATAATTCTTTGTTCCTCTATTTCACGGTCAGCAAGAACTTCTTCTATTTTTGCAGTAAGTCTGTTTTTATAAGCTTCAACGGATGCTGGTACCAATTTTTCAATTTCAGCAACAGTATTAAGAATAGTATCAAGATATTCGTTTATACATTCAAAAAGCTTTTCACCCTCTTTTTCTCGCATTAATTGATAAGACTTTATTGCTTCGTCAAGAACCTCTAAAACTGATCTTTCAAGTTCAGACTCATCTACATCCCGTCTTTTAAGGTGAATAACATCATTTACCCTTGAAAAAAATGTAGCTTTCAAATCATTTTTAATTTTAAGTTTCTTTGAAAGAACATTAAACGCATCAGCATACCCCTTGGCAAGTTGCTCATTTATTTCTACATCATAACCGTCCTGCGCAGTACTTGTGATGAACAAATAAACATCTATTTTACCTCTTGAAACAACTGAAGAAATTTTAGATTTAATTTTATCTTCAAGAAAGAGATAATCTTTTGATATCTTAGCGTTAAAATCAAAATATCTGTGGTTGACTGATTTCAAATCGATGTTTATTTCTTTTCCTTCAAGCAATCCTGTTGCACGTCCATAACCCGTCATACTTTTAATTGACATATATCCACCCTCGCTCAAGATGTTATCACTAATATAATATATTAATATATATAATATAGCATAAATATATATTTTGTCAATATAAAAAAGCCAAGCAGTTAAAACCACTTGGCTTAAAATAAACTATATATCAAACATAAGTTTTGAATAAGACGGAAACGGCCAATCATCATTTGAAAGGTTAATTTCCAGTTCATCAGCAACTGCACGAACATTTTTCATATCTGTTTTAATCTTTGTTGCAAAATACTCTGCTAAAGTTACCACATCAGATTTATCAGGTTGATTATCCATATCATTCTTTAGCGTTTGAGTATGTTGATAAAGTGCATTTGAAAGATCGGTAATAGTATCAAACTTATATTTAACAACATCGCTATTGATATCTGCACCTAATTCTTTTTTCGAAAGCAAAATATCAGCAAGTTTACCGGAATAGCTCATTACAGCAGGAAGAATATCCTTATTTATCATATCGAGCATAGTCCTAGCTTCAAGATTTAATATTTTATAATAGTTTTCATATGCAATTTCAGAACGTGCACGAAGTTCTTTTGCTGAAAATATCTTGTGTTTTTCAAAAAGCGCTATATTTTTCTCGGATGCAAAATATGGAAGAACTTGCACTGTGGATTCAAGATTTAACAAACCGCGTTTCCGTGCTTCTTCAACCCATTCCTCAGAATAATTGTTGCCACTGAAAATAATGCGACTATGTTTTGAAAAGGTCTCTTTTAAAATTTGATCAACTTCGCTATTAAAATCTGAACTCTTTTCAAGCCTATCTGCAAAATCTTTAATAACATCTGCAGTTATAGTATTCAAAACAACATTTGCCAGAGAAATAGGCATAGATGAGCCAAGCATACGAAATTCAAATTTATTGCCCGTAAAAGCAAAAGGAGAGGTTCTGTTTCTGTCCGCTGTATCCGTCTTAAAATCGGGTAATACATTAACTCCTGTATGTATTTTAGAAACCTTTACACCATCATAATGAACACCGTGTTTTATACAGTTGACTATATGTTCTATTTCATCTCCCAAATATACCGAAACTATTGCAGGAGGAGCCTCATCACCACCAAGACGCAAATCATTTCCGGCACTTGCTACTGAAAAACGCAACAAATCTTGATGCTCATCAACAGCGCGGATCACGGCTGCAAGAAATATTAGAAATTGCTTATTTTCATACGGTTTTTTACCTGGTTTAAATAGATTAATACCTGTATCAGTACCAAGCGACCAGTTATTATGTTTGCCGCTGCCGTTTACACCTTTAAATGGCTTTTCATGAAGTAAGCATACGAGACCGTGATTAAGAGCAACTTTTTTCATAAGTTCCATTGTTATGTGATTATGATCAGAAGCTATATTAGTTGAGCAATATACAGGTGCAAGTTCATGTTGAGCAGGAGCAACCTCATTATGCTCAGTTTTAGCATAAACACCAAGCTTCCAAAGTTCTTCATCCAACTCTTTCATATATGCTTTTATACGCGGTTTTATAGCACCATAATAATGATCCTCAAGTTCCTGACCTTTAGGTGACATTGCGCCAAACAGAGTACGACCAGTAAACTTTATATCGGTTCGTTTATCATAAAGCTCTTTATCAATCAAAAAATATTCCTGTTCAGCGCCAACAGTGGGAGATACAAGAGAAGTTTCCGTATCACCGAAAAGTCTGACAAGTCTTAAGCTCTCATTACTTATAAGCTCAACTGATTTTAAGAGGGGAGTTTTTTGATCAAGCATCTCACCGGTATACGAACAAAAAACAGTAGGTATACATAATGAGTCATCTTTTATAAATGCATATGAAGTAGGATCCCACGCTGTATAACCCCGTGCTTCAAAAGTTGCACGTATGCCACCCGATGGGAAGCTCGATGCATCAGATTCACCCTTAATTAATTCTTTACCACTGAACTCCATAATAACAGTGCCGTCACACTGAGGATTTATAAAACCATCATGTTTTTCAGCAGTTATCCCAGTCATAGGCTGGAACCAATGTGTATAGTGAGTTGCACCACGTTCAATAGCCCAGTTCTTCATTGCTTCGGCAACTTCATTTGCAATTTTTATATCTAATTCCTGATGTTGTTCAATAGTACTATAAAGCGATTCATAGACATCTTTAGGAAGTCTTTTACGCATTTCAGTATCATTAAATACATTTGAACCAAACAGTTCCGGAATATTCATCGCTGCCTCCTTAAAAATAGGCACTTGAGAAACATTTTCAAGCGCCATAATTAATAATATTATATAAAATATTAATTATATTGTCAAGATAATTTTAAAAGCACTAGCACACCGCCATTAATCTTAAATGTATCAATATATTCAACATTTTTCAATATAGTACTATTTGTAACACAAACCGCCTCTTTAATAACAATGCATTCACCATCTGTTTGCAAATAGCAACGGTAACCATAAAAAGCTCTTGTTATACGATCAATTTTTTCAAAAGAATCTGTTAAAGAAAAAGTCATATCTTCTTTATTGGGTTCTTTCCAATATTCACCAGATGTTTGAGCTACAGATTTATCCCACAATTGTTTTGGTGATTTCAAAAACTTAGCAATAAGTTTAGGTGCAGCTATTTGCATTTTTGTTGTCAGAGTCTCAAGATTTTCTTTATCATCAACTTTAATTGATTGTTGCAAAACAATTTCACCGCTATCAAAACTATCAGTAAGTTTATGAAGTGTTATTCCGCTGTCTTTTATATTTCTAAGTATAGTAATAGGCTGCGGCCATGGACCCTTTCCGACTGGCAAAAGTGCAGGATGAATGTTAACACCCATTATTTTTTTACTAATCGGAATTTTATAATAATAGCCGGCTGAAACCATTATATCACAACCAACATTTTCAAGCTCGTATATCATTTCACCAGTGACTTTTTCATCAGTAATATCTATAGAGTTTGAGTTTGCAACAGCATATGTTTTAGTATTGTTCTCATAATCTCCATCAACCTTACAGGTAAATATTTTAACAACATCATGCCCGTTATCAATTATAGTTTTTAAACAATCAACAAACAAGTCAAAGCCAAAATACGCAATTTTCATAATTCACCTAAAAAAGTCCGAGCATCAAATAAATAGATGCTCGGATTATAAAGTTTGGTGCCGGTGACCGGGGTCGAACCGGTACGGTATCGCTACCACTGGATTTTGAGTCCAGCACGTCTGCCAATTCCATCACACCGGCATAAAAGTATTAATATTATATATGTTTACAATAAAAATATCAATACTCTTTTTTAATTTTTTTATTTAGAAGTCTCAACAAATGTCTCGTATAAATCCATTGGGAACGTTTTTTTCATTTTAAGAGCTTCCTGCACATCAAAGTTAACAAGAGCGCCGTTGTTAATTCCGCAAACACGATTGCTCTTTCC
>JAZUOQ010000131.1:0-2860 GCA_045604775.1 Eubacteriales bacterium | reverse complement strand
TGTTATTATCTTTGCACCCTTACAATTTAATGTAAAGGTATAAACCGCAGGGGTAAGACCGCTTGCATTTTCGATTGCGGCATTAATTACGGCTTGGTGTCCGATATGAACACCGTCAAAATCACCGAGTGCCGCACAAAGTCCTGTATTCATTTTCACCTACAAATGTGTTATTAGTTTAAAGACAAATTCACCGTTTTTTTCCATTATCTGACCTAGTCCTAAAAGCCTGTCCGTTTTAACACGGCATATGCCATCCGGTAAATTTTTAAGTTTATTTATATTAATCGCGCAACCATTTGACAGTAAGTTTGAAAAAAAACTGCCGGGATAAAATGAAGGATATTGTGAAAGCGCATCATCCATTGAAATAATATGGCTTTGCATATCTTCCTCATCAAGTGAGACAGCATTTTCCAGCGACCAGTTTCCGCTTTGTGTACGGATAAGAGCGCTCATTGTTCCGACCGTTCCCAATGCTTTTGCTATATCAACGCAAAGAGAGCGGATATAAGTACCTTTTGAGCACCGAACATCCATTACTAACTCACGGTCTTTTAGATCAATTAAATCAATTGAATAAACCGTTATTTCGCGTTCGGGAACATTTACCGTTTTACCCTCACGTGCAAGCTTATAAAGTGCTGTACCACCAACCTTGATAGCAGAATACTTCGGCGGTATCTGTTTTATCTTACCTAAAAATTGCGGTAAAACTGATTTTACATCAGACAATGTTATTTCTTTATTATCAGTATTCAAAACTGTACCGGTAATATCATAGGTATCAGTTTCCAACCCAAAACGCAAAGTGGCACGGTAAGATTTATCGCCCTCTGTAATATATGCGCAAAGTTTTGTTGCTTTACCGCATAGTATAGGTAAAAGTCCGGTTGCCAGCGGATCAAGGGTACCGCTGTGTCCACATTTGACACCAAGTTTACGTCTTACTGCCGACACTGCAGAAAAAGAAGTTATACCTTGCGGTTTATTAATAAGAATTATCCCGTCAGTCATTACATATTCCCTCAAAGAGTTTATTACACAATTCGGTTTTAACTGAATCAAAACTTCCTTTGATTGTACAGCCTGCCGCCATTTTATGACCTCCGCCGCCAAATAACTTACACACAGTGCCTCCGTCTACCAAGCCGTTCGTACGTACCGATACCTTATAAGTATCTTTTTCAATCTCGCGGAAAGTAGCACTTGCCACAACACCTTGTATCTGTGTCGGAATAGATGAAATGCTTTCAAGGTCATCTTCACAAGCAGATAGTTCTTTTATCCAATCCAGACAGATCTTCATTGTAACAATCTTTCCGTCATAAAACTGCTCAACAGAATCGAGTGCACGACGTTCTATCTCAAATGCAGAAAGTGATTTTGTTCTAAATAGTTTTTTATTAAGCGCACCACAGTCGATACCTGCATTTATAAGTTCGGCTGCAGCTGCATGAGTATTAGCTGTGGTATTTGCATATACAAAGCAACCTGTGTCAGTGGAAATTGCGGTATAAAGACACTCTGCAATGGTTTTATCCAATGAGCACAGCCTTTTAACAATATCAAGCATTATTTCACCACAGGCAGCAGCGCCGGCATCAATAAGATTTAGTTTACCGAAACCGTTATTTGTGCCATGGTGATCTATAACAATATCTGCCCGAATCGCAAAATCAATATATCTTTTACCTGCCATTTCGGGAGATGCAATATCTACGCACACTATTGCACCGGAAGGGGTACTTGATATATCACTTTCGCCGTTCGAAAGAAATCTATAGCGCGGTGAGATTTCACTTTCACACACAACACTTACAGTTTTACCCAAGCTACGAAGTGCATGACAAAGAGCATATGCCGAACCAAGAGTGTCTCCGTCGGGACGGATATGAGTAATTATAGTTATTGTATCGTAGCTACAGAGTGCATTTACAATTTGTTCTACTGTATTATTCATTTGAACCGTCCAATCCCAGTTCGTGAAGTTTTTTATCTATAAAGGCACCATACTTTACAGAGTCATCTATCATAAATATAAGTTCGGGTGTATATCTCAACTTAAGAGCTTTAGAAAGTAATCCTCTTGCAAAACCTGCTGAAGACTGAAGACCTTTAAGTGTTTCTTTATCATCACCCGTAAGAACAGAAAAATAGACTTTGGCGGCTTTGAGGTCCGGTGTTACACGAACCTCAGTAACCGTTACGAAATCGGGAATGCGAGGATCTTTCAAATTCGGAATTATGACAGAAAGTTCCTTTTTTATTTCTTCATTTACTTTTTCTAGTCTGTATGATGGCATTAGTCCTTAATCTCCTGCATCTCAAAGGCTTCGATAATATCGCCTTCCTTGATATCATTGTAATTTTCTATTGTAATACCGCACTCAAAGTTCTCAAGCACTTCTTTTGCGTCGTCCTTAAAACGCTTAAGTGAAGAAAGTGCACCGGTGAAAATAACAACAGAGTCTCGAATAAGACGTATGCTTGAGTTACGAACAATTTTACCCTCTTTTACATAAGAGCCTGCAATTGTTCCGACACCGGAAGCTTTAAATACCTGACGCACTTCAGCATAACCGAGAACTACCTCTTTATATTTAGGTGCAAGCATACCCTTCATTGCCGCCTCTATCTCTTCAATACAGTCATAAATAATATTGTAAAGACGAATATCTACTTCGTTCTTTTCAGCTGATGCACGCGCAGCAGAGTCGGGGCGAATATTAAATCCGACAATGATAGCGCCGGATGCGCCGGCAAGCATAACATCACTTTCATTTATAGCACCAACCGCACTGTGAATAACGCGTACACGTACTTCCTCGTTGGATATCTTTTCAAGAGAGGTCTTTAC
>JAZUOQ010000130.1:0-11296 GCA_045604775.1 Eubacteriales bacterium | reverse complement strand
GTAAACACTTTTTGCACCAATACTTTCAATCCAGTTTTTGCAATATTCAGCTCTTTTATGTTCCATATGTGATGGAGCCGGGATTAAACAAAGTTCTTTTAGAGTTACAAATATTTCATTTATATTCTTTTTGATAAAACTATTAATTTTACTATCCATATAACTATTTCTACCTCAAAAAATATGATTGTCTATGAAATTACTATATAAAAATTAAGGTTATTGCGAAAAAGAACTCTAATAAAAAAATAGCATAACTATAAAAGATATAATAATGATAACTGTTGAGTTACTAAGTGTTTTAGTTAGCAAATATGAATAAACACAAAAATACTTTTTTCAACATAATAACCACCTATGATCTATCATACAAAATCGATGGTGAATACACAAGACAATAACTAAGATATTACTTCGCGAATTTTCTCAACAAGTTCTTTGGCTAATAGTTGATATCCATCAACTTTAAAATGTACACCATCATCAGATAACATATCAGAATGTTCTTTGGTAATTGCATATAAATCTATTATGGGTAAATTATACTTTTCAGCTAATTCTGATACAACTAGGTTTCTAGCACAAACTCTTGTGTCACGCTCATTATCGGCAACGTGAGTAGTCAAAAGTAATAATAAAGGCGTTCCTCTGAATTCATCAAGCAAAAAACGAATCATATTTTCATATGCCTGTTTATACTCGTTGGTATCATCTAAATGCCAACCGTGCAGACCGTTATTAAAAAGAATTGCCTTTCTTTCACCTTGCTGAGCAGCAAACATACGAACTGAGTCGGCAAAATATGGATTATCAAGCGCTTTGGATGTTCCAAAACCATCAAAAAATATTTGGTTATTAGCTGTACGTGTCGCAATTTTTCTCGTCGCGCATGAAATGGAATCGCCTATGTAAAGAACTCGTGGCACTCCATCGGTATCGGCGTGCTCCCACCAAACATTATCCCACTCATATGTTTCAATTGCATTACTGCGTTTTTCATATTCATAAGTGTAATTGCTCATTTAACATCACCTCTTTTTAAATATATCATACAGAAAGTATAAATTCAACATCTATAAAAAGTATCATAACACCCATTTTTACAACTTATATTTCCCATCTTGTAAATCATAAATAACCTTTGCCAAAGCATTTTCTTCATTACTTACAGTTATATAATTGGCAGCGTGAAGAGCATCTTTACAAGCGTTAGAAACCGCTATTCCAATTTTTGCAGTGTTAAACATTGAAATGTCGTTATTATAATCACCTATTGCGATGGTTTTATTTATATCTATATCCAGATATCGCACAAGTTTTTTTACGGCTGTCCCCTTTCCTATATCTTTAGGCAGAATTTCTATCAGCGTTTTTTCCGAACGAATAAAATCAAACCAATCGGCAAGTGGATGAGCCGTAAGTGTTTCTTTTATATGTAAGATTACCTCATCATTTTCACTGCCAAAAATAATTTTAGCGATAGGATCTTTTACTTCATTATAGCGACAGACAATATTCGGCAGATTTGTGACTTTTCTAAAATTCTCCATAGTCTGATTTTCTTTGCAAAAATATGTTTGATGAAATGTATTGACTTGTATGCCTATATCATTAAATTTTTCATCTATACATCTGATAAGTTCAACAACATTGTCGGGCATAACACTAGTCCATATATATTCTTGCTTATGGTAATCATACAATCCGCCACCATTGACACAGCCGAACGGTGCATTAGGTTTAACGATGTTATAAATTTCTGAACAAAAAAATGGCATTCTCCCTGTAACAAATGTAAATATACCACCTTCTTGCTTAAAATATTCTATTGCATTTAGGTTTTCATTCGATATAGTATTATCATTTCTTAAAAGCGTTCCATCTAAATCTGTGCAAATTAATACTCCGTTAAATTTACTCATACAAACACCTTTACTAATATTTTAATGCCTTCATTATATCATAAACACAAAGTGTTTTGATATAATTATCCATGTTTTGCGGTTGCCGTATAAGCGGCGAGCAAAACGGTATTAAATCAATATAATAGTCATTTATGACTATTATATCAATGCTTAAAAACAAAGTCAATAAATATGGTCTTTATTTGTACAATAATAGTTTTACGGTTGTAATTGGCAATTTTGTGTGGTATACTAAAAATATAGTCATACTGTTAATTAACCGAACGGAGAATTAAAATGGATAAAAAAACAACTCTTGTAATTATGGCAGCAGGTATGGGCAGCCGTTACGGCGGTCTTAAACAGATCGATCCTATTGATAGCTACGGTAATCTCATTATTGACTTTTCGGTATACGATGCAATAAAAGCAGGTTTTGACAAAATTGTTTTTGTTATAAAGCATCAGATAGAAAAAGATTTCAAAGCATCTGTCGGGGACAGACTTTCAAAGGTAGTTGAAGTGGAGTATGTGTATCAGGAACTTGACAAGATTCCTGAAGGTTTCAGTATACCCGAGGGAAGAACAAAACCGTGGGGCACAGGTCACGCTATACTCTGCTGTAAAGATGCTGTCGACGGTCCTTTTGCCGTTGTAAACTCAGACGACTACTATGGTGCTGAGGCTTATAAAATAATGCACGATTTTCTGGTTAGTGATAATAAGGATGATAAATACGGCATTGCGCTTATGGGTTATAAACTTTCCAATACGCTCACTGATAACGGCTATGTTTCAAGGGGCATCTGCAAAGTGGAAAACGGTAAACTGTGTGAAATTCATGAGCGTACCCATATTGAAATGGACGGCAAAAATGCAAAATACACTGAGGACGAAGGAAAAACCTTTACCTCATTGCCGGGTGACAGCGTTACTTCAATGAATATGTGGGGCTATAACCGTGCATTTATTGATGAACTTGAAAAACGTTTTCCACAGTTCCTTGCTACTACTGCTAAAGAGAACCCGCTTAAGAGTGAGTTTTTCCTGCCTGTTGTTGTTGACAGTTTACTCAAAGACGGTGTTGCCACTGTTGATGTACTTACAACACCTGATAAATGGTATGGCGTCACCTATGCAGAAGACAAGCCCAAAGTCACAGCTGGTATTCAATCATTGAAAAATAAGGGGTTATATCCGGAAAAATTATGGAACTGACAAACATTTTAAGTCATTTTAATTACGAAGGCAGAATTATTGATATAAAACCACTTGGAAATGGTCATATTAATGATACCTGTCTTGTTACTACCGAATGCTGTAAGTACACCTTTCAGCGTATTAACACCGATATTTTCAAGAATCCTGACGAATTAATGGATAATTTGTTTGCTGTGACTGAATATCTTAAAAAGAATTATCCCGATGAACTTACAATTTGTTATGTACCCACAACCGACGGCAAAAAGTATTATAATTGCGATAAGGGCGCATACAGATTATCAGTTTATATTGATAATGTAGTAGCACTTGACAGTGCACGGGATGCAAATGATTTTTACGAAAGCGCTGTTGCGTTTGGTAACTTTCAGAAAAAACTTGCAGACTTCCCTGCCGATACACTTAACGAAACAATAAAAGATTTCCACAATACAATGTGGCGTCTGTCAAATCTTAAAGATGCAGTTAAAGCAGATAAATTCGGAAGGCTTAAAAAAGTTATGGCAGAAGTAAAGTTTTGCCTTGATAGAGAAAATAGTATAGAGACCGGTGTAACTCTTCCTTTAAGAGTCACACACAACGATACCAAACTCAATAATGTTTTACTTGATAAAAAAACAGGCAAAGGTGTATGCGTTATTGACCTTGATACCGTAATGCCCGGTCTTTCAATAAACGATTTCGGTGATGCGATACGCTTTGGTGCATCAACCGCCAAAGAAGATGAAAAAGATCTTGATAAAGTACATTTCTCACTTGAACTTTTTGAAGCATATGTCAAGGGCTTTAAAGAAGGTGTAGGAAATGCGCTTACTGCCGATGAAATAAAACTTTTACCCCACGGTGCAATTATGATGACATATGAGTGCGGAGTAAGATTTTTAACCGACTATCTTGACGGTGATAACTATTTTAAGACTGAGTACCCCGAACATAACCTTGACCGTTGTCACACCCAACTAAAGCTTGTTTACGAGATGGAACAAAATCTTGATAAAATGAACAAAATTATAAACAAATATTTCTAAAAAATTCCGCAATTGCGGAATTTTTTATTTGCCTTCAAGTTAAAGTCCGTTTTATTGTACATCAATTGATATACAATAAAGTTGTAAAAACAAAGGAGGTAACAAAAATGAATAACAAAAAAATAGGAAACCTTGAAAGAGCACTTATTGCAGAATGTGTAAAAGATGTACCGTCTTTTCTGAAGATAAACAGGCTTTTTGAATTAGGTGCTGATGCAAATGCAGTTAATGAATACGGAGAGTGTGTACTTGGAATTATATTTGAAGGTTACTGTAGTTTGTACGGATCAAATCTTCGTTCGGGATTTTTTGCACCATATCTTGTGCGCTGTTTTTTACAGAACGGCTTTAATACACGCCGTCACTCGCTAAAAGTCATAAGCGAGTTGCAAAACGGAAGTTATGACAAGCATATCCGCAGGGCAATAAAAATCCTGCTTGACGAACGCCGACGCGCCTTCAAGCAGGATATGCATACAATTGGTAGTTGTATCAAAGCTATTTCAAGCAAAATTCACGACAAAGCTACAGCATAATTTTTCCATAGACCATCATTTAGCAAGTTCTCTTCCCATTAATACGCCCATAACAGACGCCATCATAAGTCCACGGGTCCAACCTGATGAATCACCAAGACAGTGAAGACCTTTTACATTTGTATTCAACTTTTCATCCATTTTTATTTTATTACTGTAAAATTTAAGTTCCGGTGAGTAAAGAAGTGTTTCACTTGAAGCAAAACCGGGAACCACCTTATCTACTGCCTGAATAAAGTTTATAATGTTGGTCATTGCACGGTATGGCATTGCGGCAGTAATGTCACCGGCAACCGCATCAGGCAGTGTGGGTCTGACATTTGAAAAGTCAAGTTCTTTTTGCCATGTTCGTTTCCCGTCTAAAATGTCTCCATAGCGTTGTACCATTATGTGACCGTCACCAAGCATATTTGTAAGTTCACCCACTTTTTGAGCATAGGCTATCGGCTGATTAAACGGCTGAGTAAAGTTGTGGGAAACTAATATAGCCAGATTTGTATTGCTTGATTTTAAGTCTTTATACGAATGACCGTTTACAACTGCAAGATCATTATCATAATTTTCCTGAGAAACAAAACCGCCGGGATTCTGACAGAATGTACGCACCTTATTTCTGAATGGATTTGGATGACCTATAAGCTTTGATTCATAAAGAACCTCATTGACTTCTTCCATTACTTCATTACGCACTTCAATCCTGACACCGATATCAACTGTACCCGGTCTATGTGCAATTTGATGGTGTTCACACACTTTTTCAAGCCAGTCAGCACCTTTTCGTCCGGTTGCTATTATAATATCGTCACCGTAAATTACACGTTCATCACCGCCGCGGCTTTTTTCAATTTTAATGCCTGTACAGGTGTCACCGTCCAGTATAATATCTTTGCAGTTATATCCGAATAAAATTTCAACCCCGTTTTCCTGCAGGTATTTTTCAAAGCGTAAATATATTTCCTGCGCCTTTTCTGTGCCCAGATGGCGTATAGGACAGTCAACTAATTTAAGCCCTGCCTGTATTGCTTTTTTTCGTATTTCTTTGATTTTTTCAGGATTTGAAACACCCTCGATTTTATCAGTAGCACCAAATTCAAGGTAAATTTTATCCGCATAATCAATAGTTTCCTGTGCCAACTGAGCACCAATAAGCTCAGGCAAGTCACCGCCCACCTCATAATTAAGTGAAAGTTTACCGTCTGAAAATGCACCTGCACCAGAAAAACCTGTTGTTATATGGCAATATGGCTTGCAACTGACACATTTTTTCGTTTTTGATTTGGGGCAGGCACGGTTTTCAATTGCCGCACCCTTTTCCACCATAAATATTTTTTTCTTACTGCCTCTTTTTATCATCTCAACAGCAGTAAATATTCCTGCAGGACCCGCCCCTACAATTACAACATCATACTTTTTCACACCTATCGCTCCTTGTCATTTTTAACAAAAATATTATAACAGAATATTTATTTATTGTCTATACTTGACTTATTAATTTAAACAATATATAATATAATAAATATTATTATAGGGAGAGATTTGTTATGAAAAAACTAACAGCACTTCTCACAGCCGTTATATTAATGCTTTGTATGCTGTCCGGCGTTTGTTTCGCGGCAAGCTCAATTGCATTCAATGTTGAACCTGCAGTGTACCTGTGCGGTGATATATACAATATTGTATGGTCTACCACTGCTAGTGGTACAGGTTATGTAGATTATACATATGACGGTGTATCATACAGGGTATATGATGAAGAAGGCGGCGTAGTCCGTACTGACGATTATATTCACACAGTATCGGTACCTATTGAACATCTTGACGGTGCGGGTGCATATACTGTAACCTCAGTTGCAGTTACTGCAAGAACCGGTTACAGTGTTACTTACGGTACATCCTGTACAACTTCCCGTTCATTTAGGGGTTATGAAGGACAGGAAGAGATCAATATTTGGTCCGTTTCCGATACACATAGGGAACCATATAAAAATATTCTAAATTATAAGAAATATAATATTGTATCTTATGTTAAGAAAGCTGCAGCTTATCTTGAAGGCGACAGTCCGGATATTGTAGTTCTTTTGGGTGATATTTCAAATGATATGCCATCTAAAGACTATGCCGAAATCGGTATATTCAAAACAGCTACAGATCTTACAAGCGGTGAAATTCCGGTGGTTTACACTCGCGGCAACCATGAGACACGCGGTGAATTTGCCGGTTATCTTTTACAGTATCTGCCGTCTGACACGGGTGAGTTTTATTTCACTTTTGAATACGGTCCTATGTCTTCTATTGTTCTTGACTTCGGTGAAGATAAGCTTGACTCACACGAAGAATACAATAATTTTGTTGATTATGAAAAATATCGTAATGAACAGACTAAATGGTTGTCAACAGTCGAAAGTTATACAGGCGATCCCACCTACCGTGTAGCATTCTGCCATGGACCTAGTGTTCATAATCATTTTGGATATAACTGGTTAAGTTGTCTGTCTGACATGGGAAGTGACGTAATGCTTTCCGGACATTCACACGCAAGTAGAGTTACATTACCCGGCGAAACACAAAGCGATAGCGTTGTTCCTATTGATTTCCCAATAATCGAAGACGGCGGTCATGAAGATCACAGTTCATTCAGAATTACCCAGCTTTTACTTTCAAACGGTAACATTAAATATTATGGCGTAAGTGATAAAGGTGTTGAACAGTTCTCAGGTAATATTACAGCCGGTCTCAATGTAAAAGATAACACTGTAGCAAGTGCTGCACCAGCGGAAGATGCAGGCGAGACAGTTAATGTACCAACTGCTTACGGTGCCCCTGTTTCAACAGTACTTAAAAGCGCTTCTGCAGATTTTGGCTTTATAACCAAACCCACAGTTTTTGATACAGGCGATACATATACAGTATCATGGGCAACTACAGAAGGTTATAACTCAATGGGCGAAATATACATTGAGTATGAAGGTAATAAAATACGCTTCATTGATGAAGAAAGCGGCACTGCACGCTGTCTGTCAAACATACACGCTGTACGTATTCCTAAAAAGTATCTTGAAAACAATAGTTATAATATTGTTTCAAAGCATGTTATAACACACGGCGCATATACAGGTGAATTTGGCAACACTGTTTCAACAGGTAAAATCAAATTTAAAACGTATAATAATCAAGAAGAAATAAAAATGCTTTATGTTTCCGATATAAACTCGGATGCATCGGCATTATCACGCGCAAGAGCAGTGGCATCAGGTTATGATATGCTGGTACTCGGCGGTAATACTGTAAATAATCTCGAAAGTTCAACTGTTGTTGCTACAGACCTTCTTCACAAGACAGGACTGCTTTCAAGCGGAACCATTCCCGTTGCATTTGTAAGAGGAGAGAATGAAACAGCCGGTGAATATGCACCTTATCTTACAGGTGTTGTACGTAATTCCACACGTCAGTTTTATGAGACAGTCGAATATGGTCCTGTAAGCGCTGTTGTGCTTGATACCGCCGGTCTCTTTGATGACGATAACGAAGTATATAATGACCTTGCTGCATTTGATTCTGTTTATGAAAAACAGTTTGATTGGTTAAAGAACACATCATACGGTGATGCAACATATAAACTTGTATTTTCAAGAGTAAACGATGTAAACGGTGTAGCTGATACAAACTATGTAAGATTTCTTAATACACTTGGCTGTGATTTGTCGGTAAGTTCACTTGGTGATAAAACAGCGATAACCGATATCGGCGAAGATAGAAACTACGTAAGTATCACAGACGGTTCATATTCTGCAGACGGCAGTGTAGCAACAATGCTTACCTTTAAAAACGGAAATATAACTGCAGATATACTTGGTGAAAACGGCGTTGTTAAACAGACAAAATCAGTAGTTGTTGCTGATAATGACAACTATACTTACTCAGACGTTGCAGAAACAGCTTGGTATTCAGAAGCTGTAAACTATACCGCCATCCAGCGTACAATGGTTGGTACAAGCGCTACAACTTTTGCACCTGAACGCGATCTTAATCGCGCAATGGCAGTTACAGTTCTTGCAAGACTGGTCGGTGTTAAAGAAAACGACACCAAAACACCTTTTACAGATGTCAAAGACGGTCAATATTATACCTATGCTGTAAACTGGGGTTATGAAAACAAGATTGTACTCGGTACAAGTGAAACAACATTTGATCCCGAATCATCACTTACACGTGAACAACTTGTCACACTTCTTTACAGAATGTACGGCGATACTATTGAAACAACTAATGACAATGTCTGTGTATTCTCTGACTTTGACAGTGTCAGTGATTATGCCAAAGAGGCTGTTACAGTTATGAGCGGTGCAGGAATCATAAACGGTATGGGTGATAACACATTCTCACCCAAGGGTACTGTTACAAGAGCACAGCTTTCACAAATACTTTATAAATCACAGTTCTAATGTTTAGATTAATCACTATTTCATCATCCAGTAAAAGCAATGCGTGGGCCGTCGATTACGACGGCTCCGTTTTGCTTTTTGATTGCGGCGTAGCCTTACGAACATTAAAAGCCTCTCTTGAAAAGTGTGCGCTTTCACTTGAAAACATAAAAGCCGTATTTATAACCCACAGTCACAGCGATCATACAAAAGGTATGGCGGCACTTTCAAAAAAAATCGACTGCCCGTTTTACTCGGCAGTCGAAATTGACGGATGTATTAAAATCAGCGAGCCTGTTTCAGTTTCCGGTATGACTGTAAGTTACTTTTTATGTTCACACGACGTTCCCTGTGTAGGCTATAAAATATCAAATAAACTCGCTTCTCTTTGTATCGCAACCGATACAGGCGTTATAACAAACGACGTCAAAAACGCTCTTTACGGATGCGACACGGTAGTTTTAGAAAGTAATCACGATGTTGATATGCTGCGTTGCGGTCCCTACCCTGCAGCTTTGAAAACACGTATCTTGTCAGAACACGGACATTTGTCAAATCAAGACTGTGCAAACTGCCTGCTGGAGTTATCACAAAGCGGAAAACTTAAATGTGCAGTGCTGGCACATCTAAGCGAGACTAATAATACACCGCTTTTTGCACGTGCCACAACACTCGGCGCATTTAAAAAATATGGCATAAACGAAATTGAAGTAATAACTGCCAATGCAGGACTTGAAGTTATAATGGAAGATTAATAATACGGTTTGATAAAAGAAATTAAAAAGTATTATAATATACCACTAAAAAAGCAGATGTGAATTTAATTTCACATCTGCTTTTATTATTAACCGAATATTGTGAGTAAGAAGCCGGCGGCAACAGCCGAACCGATAACGCCTGCAACATTTGGTCCCATTGCATGCATAAGAAGAAAGTTTGCGGGGTTAGCTTTTTGACCCTCAGCCTGCGAAACACGGGCAGCCATCGGAACTGCAGAAACACCTGCCGAACCAATAAGCGGATTGATTTTTCCGCCCGAAAGTTTACAAAGAAGTTTACCTAAAAGCAAACCACCGATAGTTGAAAATGCAAAAGCAATAAGACCAAGAACTACAATATATATAGTCTGGAGCTTTAAGAAACTTGTACCGACTGTTGTAGCACCAACAGAAATGCCAAGGAATATTGTAACAATATTCATCAGCGCATTCTGTGCAGTATCTGAAAGTCTGTCACATACGCCACACTCACGGAATAGGTTACCAAGCATAAGGCATCCTAAAAGCGGTGCAACGTCAGGAATTAGTAGAACGGTAAATATCGTAACAACTATAGGGAACACGATCTTTTCACGCTTTGAAACAGTACGGAGCTGTTCCATTTTGATTTCACGTTCCTTTTTTGTAGTAATAGCGCGCATAAGCGGTGGTTGAATAAGCGGAATAAGTGCCATATAGCTATATGCGGCAATTGCAATTGCACCCAAAAGCTGCGGTGCAAGCTTTGATGTCAAGAAAATAGCGGTAGGACCATCAGCACCACCGATGATAGCAACAGATGCTGCCTCAGGACCTGTGAAACCAAGCACAATCGCCATTATAAGAGCACAGTAAACGCCGAACTGAGCAGCGGCACCGAGTAAGAATGACTTAGGATTTGAAAGCATTGGTCCAAAGTCAGTCATAGCACCTACACCCAGGAAAATAAGTGAAGGATAAATTCCTGCTTTAACACCGATATAAAGAATATCCAAAAGACCGCCGTTAGAAAGAATATATCCGTAGCTGTGATAAAAATCACTGCCCTCTTTCATAAACTCATCCCAAAGCTCAGGATGATAAACAGCAGCACCGGGAAGATTGGTAAGAATCATACCAAATGCTATGCCTACAAGCAACAAAGGCTCAAATTTTTTTACAATACCAAGATAAAGAAGCACACAGCCAAGCACAAGCATAACAGCGTTTTGCCAAGCCATATTACTAAATCCCGATGCTGTCCAGATACCAATTATAGTATCAATTATAATATTCAAGGGATACTACCTCCTGTCAAGCAAGATAAAGCAGGGGTGTAACGCTTTCTACAGCCTGTCTGTTAGATACTGCAATAGATGATACAGTACCATCCTTGGGAGCTGCAATTTCGTTTTCCATTTTCATAGCTTCTATAATAACAAGCACATC
>JAZUOQ010000129.1:0-9646 GCA_045604775.1 Eubacteriales bacterium | reverse complement strand
AGACAGTCGGTCTTCCCTTTTTGGCAAGATAGCCTGCAACAGCATTGGCGAGAGTATCACCCTGATGATTATGGCTTTCGTGCATAGGAAGCTCAGCCGGCTTATTGATCACCAGAATATCCTCATCATCATAAATAATATCGAGAGGATAGTCACTCGGCAAAGATGCCCTTTCATCGTCGGGAATGTTTACCCTCAGTATATCTCCGCTGTGAATTATGTCTATTGAACGGGTATGAACACCGTTGAGGGTTATGCCGTCGGGTACTCTTTTTTGGGAACGGAAAAGGGCAAGAGACATCCTTTTATGCCCGCGCAGATAGCTTTCAACGGTTTTCCCGTCAAATTCATCGGATATAATATATTCCAGAGTTCTCAATTTCAGCCGTTGCCTTTCTTTACATATTCGTCAAGAAGATTTTTCTTGACCTCCCAGAGCTTTTGTGAAAGGTCAACATAATAGGTATGAGGATTTTCAAATCTCTTTACCTCATCCCAAAGAGTATCAACCTGCTCATTGCAGTATTCCTTTACATCCTTGATATCGGGGTTATTGTAAACAAATTCACCCTTATCAAAGATTTTCACAAGCAAGGGCTTGGCGATAAAGTTTGTTACGGTCTTTCTCTTCCAGGTATAGTTGGGATCGAAAAGCTCATAGGGCTCGCTTTCATCAATGGTTTCACCCTGAAGGGTAATTACATCGGCAATTGCCTTTGAGGTTGCCTTGTCGAAAAGACGGTAAACCTCTTTTGCACAGGGAGTAGTGATTTTCTGAACATTTTCGCTCAATTTGATTCTCGGCACGGGAACGCCGTCCTCTTCAACAGCGACGATTTTGTAAACACCGCCGAAAACGGGATTTGAAGCGGTATGATAATTGGCTTGCCATGCAGTTCTAAAAACTGCTTAGGTACGGTTTTGGTATTCATACGCTGACCGGTCCCGCCGGCAAAAATAAGTGCTATTTTTTTCATTATAATCACTCTTCTATCTTCAATTATTCAAATGATGGTGGCTCTTCAAAAATAAATTTATCGGGTGTAATAAGAGTTTGTCCCCAATGTGGAATACGCTGATCTTCAGGCGGAAGTTTCATATAGTCACCAAACCATATTTTAAGTATTTCATCATAGCCCTCAGGGATAGGTGCCTCACCCTTATCAAACTCTGTATATATTATATTTTTAAGAGTGTGTGCTGGAACAAGGTTTTTAAGAGCAGCGCCGTCATTACTTGGGAAAAAGCTGTCAGTATCTGTTCTGTTATTGTATTTGCTTGCAATTTTTGTGGCATATTTTCTAAGTGTATTAAGAGGTATACAGCGTCCGACAACTTTCATTAGTGCGCCAACGATTTTCAAAGCCGCAGAATAACTTTGGTTGATAGCAGGGTGTCTGTAACTGTTTAAAAGACCGTAGATAAATGCCATTTGTAAACGATGAAATTTACCGCGGAAATCGCTGTAGGTTTTATCTATAATAAACATATCAAGATCCATACGATTGTTGCGGTTGTTATAGTATCTGCACAGATCCTCATCCATTTTTATGTACATATATTTATAATTGAGTCGCGGAACACAGTCAAGATATTTTTTCGGGCCATGAATATCAGGCATGACAAGTTCAAATTCTTCGGAAAACTCATCCTTATGCTCATAGAGTTTTTCAAAGTTATCACGAGTTATCCAGATATCTATATCATTGTCCCAAGGTATAAAACCTTTGTGACGCACAGCACCCAGCAAAGCACCGGAAGCAAAAGTGTATTTGATATCGTATTTTTTACATATTCTTTCAAGTTCTTCAAACATTGCAAAATTCAGTTCGTGAATTTTATCAAGCACCTGTTCGTTTGTCATAGTTTACTCCTTGACTGTTTCTTTATTATTTATAATTACCTGCCGTAATCCGACAAGAAATGCAATACCGGTACGTATAATATTAACACAAACAAGGCCTGTTACAAAGCCGTTAAGGCCCCATATAACAGTTACAGGTATACCGATAGATATAAACGCTATAGCATATACTATATTAATATATAACTGGTATTTGCTTTCAGTAAAACACAATAAGAAAGTTGTAAGACTGTTTGTACAACAATATATTATTTGAGATAGATTTGCAAGAATAAAATATTGGGCTGCATCATTGAATTCATCGGGATACAGAAAACGTATAAGGATGTGTGAGCCGATTGTACAAGCAAAAGTTGCTATAATTATTGTACCGCCTATAAGAGATGATGCAATAAGCAACATTTTCATAGTAAGCTTGCCTTTATAGCGCGCTGTATAACCAATAATGACACTGTTAAGCGGAGTGGTGATAAGCGATACTGTTTTACCTAACAATGAGGAAATATAGTATAGCGTTACTGCAGTTCCGCTTACAAGTGCATTTAAAAGCAACCTGTCTGCATTAAAAATCAAATTAAGAATAAGGTTGGTTGCAATTAAAGTGAAAATAACACTGTATACAGTTTTATTGTTATGAGAAAATTCAAAACTATTGCTTTTCAGTATATTTCCGAACAAAGCGACATATATCAAGCCTGCCATTTCGCCGATTAGTAGGGCAAGGGGCCAATGACCTATCCAAAGATAGAGACCGATTCCGACACCGTAACCCAAACTTATTACAAGATAATACTTAAAAAAGCCGCGATAGTCAAGACTTAAACGGAAATCCACATCGGCATAATATCGCCACATCATTGCTATCATAAGCAATAAATATAAAGCAGAATCTACAATACCTAAATTCATATCTGTTGCATATTGAGCAACGAATGATACAGGTATACAAATTATACTTACGATTATAAGACACAGATTATATTCACCGTTTGTAGTCTTGTTTGTGCTGCTGTGGCGCATACGCGCATAATTTGCTCCTGAACCTATGGCTACTGATATGATGTTAATATACGCAATCAGTGTTAATACATTGCCGTTTACTTCTGCACCCAACTGCTTAGCCCAAACAGGATAAACAGCAAATTGTGCAACAAGGTTCATTAACATAAGTCCCGCAATACTCCACATTGAGTCTGAGAACAGCCCCTTGATTTTATCGGGAATACAAAGTTTTTTCATTTTTATTTATTTACCGCTTCAATAATAACCTTTGCCATATGGTCTATCATTTCATCTGTCATACCGGGGTAAACACCTACCCAGAAGGTGTTGTTCATAATAAAGTCGGTAACAGTAAGATCACCCGACACGCGATATGCATCTGTGCCTCTGATCTCATCAAAACAGGGGTGCTTGATAAGGTTGCCTGAGAAGAGAAGACGTGTTTGAACATTGTGCTCCTCAATGTAACGTGTAACCTCGTTTCTGTCAAGACCGCTACCCGCTTTTACAGAAATCAAGAAACCAAACCATGACGGACGGCTGTTTTCTGCCGGCTCCGGCAGAATAATTTTATCAGAAACACATTCAAGTGCTTTACGCAGTCTATCCCAGTTGTGACGGCGTTTTTCTATAAATGAAGGGAATTTTTTAAGCTGTTCGCAACCTACTGCTGCCTGCATATCGGTAACTTTAAGGTTGTATCCGAAGTGGCTGTATACATATTTATGGTCATAACCGGCCGGAAGTTCACCGTACTGACCGTCAAAGCGGTGCTTACAGAAGTTATCCATACCTGATGGGCAGATACAGTCACGGCCCCAGTCACGATATGAGAGAATAAGACGGTGAAGCTGAGCGTTATTTGTGTAAACACATCCGCCTTCACCCATTGTCATATGATGCGGAGGATAAAAGCTGGATGTACCGATATCACCCCAAGTACCCGAAAATCTGGTTTCACCGTTAATTGTGTACTGTGTGCCGAGTGCGTCACAGTTGTCTTCTACAAGCCATAAATTATGCTTGTCACAAAACTCTTTAACAGCTTTGAGGTCAAACGGATTGCCAAGTGTATGAGCTATCATAACTGCTTTGGTTTTATCAGAAAGTGCAGCCTCAAGCTTTGTAACATCAATGTTGTACTGCGGAACAGTTACATCTACAAATACAGGTACTGCGCCGTACTGAAGAACCGGTGTTACTGTTGTCGGAAATCCGCAAGCAACAGTGATTACTTCGTCGCCGCGTTTGATCTGACGATCTCCCAGTTCCGGTGCGGTAAGAGTCATAAAAGCAATAAGGTTTGCAGATGAACCGCTGTTTACAAGGTGTGCGTGTTTTACGCCAATCCATTCAGCAAATTTTTTCTCAAATTCATCTGCAAATCTACCTGTTGTGAGCCAAAAATCAAGTGTTGCATCAGTAAGTGCACACATTTCTTTTTCGTCAAACACACGTGATGCATAGGTTATGCGGTCACCTGCTTTGAACGGTTCTTTCTTTTCTTTAAAATCATGATAATACTCAGTAACAAGAGCTTTGATTTGTTCTCTTGCCTCAGCTTCATTTTTCCAAATACCCATTCTGGTACCCCTCCAAATATTTTAATTTAAAAATTCAGATATTTCTTTATCCATTTCTTGTGGTATATCACCGCCGGATAGCCAAACTTTACTGAAACGACAGGTCATATCCATACATTCGTCAATATGCCAGCGTGGTTTCCAGCCGAATACCGCTTTTATTTTCGAGCAATCAAGCTTTAAAAAATTCGCTTCGTGCGGAGCGTTTGCTTCCGCTTGGTTTTCCCATTTTGCGCCGTCACCCCAGTGCTTACAAAACAAATCAACAAGTTCACCGGTTGTGACGCAGTCGCAGTCATCGGGACCTACATTGTAAAAGCCTTGATATTTCATATCTTCATACTGCTTTTGAGCAATAGTGAGGTAAATAGCAAGTGGTTCCAATACGTGCTGATACGGACGCGTGGAGTAAGGGTTTCGTACACCTATTGCCCTGCTGTCTTTCATTGCCCTTACACAGTCAGGAATGATACGGTCGTTTGCAAAGTCACCGCCGCCGATAACATTGCCTGCACGTGCAGTGGAAACGGCGATCTTGCCATCGAAAAAGCTGTTTATATAACTGTGCGTTACAAGTTCTGAACAACTTTTTGAGTTTGAGTATGGATCAAAACCATCCAATTGTTCATCCTCTCTGTAACCCCAGCACCACTCATTATTATGATAAACCTTGTCTGTTGTAACATTAAGTACACTTTTAACACAATCTGAAAGCCGTACACATTCAAGAATATTGACCGTGCCCATAACATTGGTTTCATAAGTGTAATGCGGGTCTTTATAACTGTCACGAACTATAGGTTGTGCGGCAAGATGTAAAACTATTTCCGGCTGAGCTTTATCAAAAGCCGCTTTAAGACCGGCAAGGTCGCGGATATCACCGATGACACTTGTCATTTTATCTTCCAGCCCTGCAAGTGAAAACAGATTGGGTTGTGTAGGCGGCTCAAGACTGTAGCCTGTGACGATTGCACCTGCACCGACAAGCATACGACAGAGCCAGGTTCCCTTAAAGCCTGTGTGACCTGTTACGAATACTTTTTTGTTTTTATAAAATGATAAATCCATATATTAATCTTCCCATTTTTTCCATGCAGCAGTGCCGCGTTTAAGATGCTTTTCAAGCATATCCTTTTCACGTTTTGTGTCCATACATTGCCAATAACCTTTGTGCATATACGACATCAACTCACCCTCTTTAGCAAGCTTGGTAAGCGGTGTGCGCTCAAAAATTGCATCATCGCCACGAATGTATTCAAAAATTTTCGATTCAAGTACCATATAGCCTGCGTTAATAGGTGCACCGTCACGCTTGCTTTTCTCACGGAATGATTTTACTGAATAATCTTCGTCGATATCAAGAATTCCTTTTTCCTGCTCAAGCATAACAGCTGTGAGTGTTGCAATTTTGCCGTGTTCCTTATGGAACTTTACAAGGTCTGCAATGTTAACGTCACAAACCGCATCACCGTAAGTCATCATAAAGGTTTCATTACCGACATATGACTGGATACGTTTTATACGGCCGCCGGTCATAGTGTTAAGACCGGTGTCTACAACTGTGACTTTCCACGGCTCACAGTGCTGATTATGTATTATCATATCGTTTTGACCGTGTGTAAAGTCAAAAGTGATGTCGCTGTTATGCAAAAAGTAGTCCGCAAACCACTCTTTAATAACATGCTGCATATAACCTGCACAAATGATAAATTCATTGAAACCGTAATAGGAATACTGTTTCATAATGTGCCAGAGAATAGGCTTACCGCCTATTTCTATCATAGGTTTGGGCTTGAATTGAGATTCCTCACTGATTCGCGTGCCAAAGCCGCCTGCTAAAATTACAACTTTCATAATCAAACATCCTTTTTAATCAACGAAATATTTAAAGAATAACGAACTTTCGTAATCATATGAAACAAAGTTCGGATCGCTTTTTCCACGGTCACTGTTAAGTGTATAAGAGTGATCACACACAAGATTTACTTTTCCTGATTGCAAAACTTCATAATATCCGCGTGTAAATTCAGTAACTGGTGTAATTGCACCGAGAGCAAGACAGATGCAAAGTATTATATATACACGGCGTGCACGTAATTTGCGGTCGTTTTTGTGTTCAAGAATATATTTTGCAACAAATACGGCTGTCATCATAACAGCGGGTATTGAAAAGCGCATTACAAAATCATATGCCGTGCCAATTGCAAAAAACGGCGCTAATACTACAGAAATGCAAGTAATGATATATAATGGATCTTTTTTGTTATCTTTAACAAGTATTATAAGGTATATTCCGATCTCAACAATCAAAAATAACGCGTATCGTGCAAGTTCGCCCAAAGTTATCGGTTTAAGAATCATAAACCCGAGTGGTATACCGCCTTCCAAAACTGAACCATGAGCGCCGGTGTTCAGTGCTAAATTAGAGATATAGTAAAGTATAAATGGTGGTATCCCACTTAAAAACAGGATATTTTGCACTGAAAATGCATCGCACAAAAATTTACGTATGCTTTTTGTATGCACAGCACGGTAAAACATAACCACTGCATTTCCTAACATATACACGAGCACGCCCATAAACGGAATGGGTCCTGATGCAAAGGCGCAAACGCCCATGTATACATAGTTTTTAACGCTTTTTTCTTTCATAAGGCAGAGGGTTACAAGCCATGGTATTACTGCCTGATTAAATACCCAAAACAGACATGTGGTTATTGATGAAAACTGGAGTTCATCCAGCCACCATTCAATGTGAAAATTCGGGAAGGCCTGTCCTCTAAAAACCACTTTGTATATAACACCTATTATGTCCATACCGCTGAACAGTACTAAAAACGCCATACAGAACATTACTGCACGGTTGGTTTTTGGCTTTGTTAAATAAATGAACATTAGCACCACAAGAAATACACCGATGGCTGTCCACAGCCAAAGCGCAATGTTTCCTGTGAAAAAAGCTGTATTTTCATTGCCTGTCAGTAAAAGTGTACCTTTGCCGATAAGTGCCGGTGCAAGCCAGTAGGCAATGTAGTACACAAGTGCTTTTCCATACTGTTCGTATATAACAGGCCAATCAAGGTTTATTATATCGCGAAACAGAGTGTTGCGCATATTCCAGTCACTGCTCTGATAATACAACCCGCCCTGTCCACCTAAATAGCACCAAAATATTACGATGAATGCAAGCGCAATAAGCAGTTTTTTTGGAATAATAATGCAGTCATCACTGCATTTATTTTTTCGTGTAGCAAAAAAATACGCTGTGACGGAAAATATCCCTAAAATCAAACCGATTAAAGATTTACAGTACAGCGCAAGAAAAAGCACAACCGGCAGACCGATATATGCAAAAATAACATTTTTAAGTTGCTGATAGTATATTTTCATTATGATACTCCTACAACAAGACAGTCTGCGATTGAGTATACTATTTACCTAACTATATCATATTATTAATAAAAAAGCAAGCATAATATCGAAAGGCTCACAGAATGTATTTGTGAGCCTTTTAATATTTCAGTTTTCTAATTGTTTTCCTAAAAATAATGCAGAAGCAGCAAGAAGTTTTTCTTCTGAAACGGCAGGTTTTTTTCCATCCGTTTCTAAAAAAGCGATCATTCCGGCGATATCCCCTTCGGCAAAAACCGGTGCTGCAGCCACGATAACGGGCGATGAAGGATCGGTTATATGAATGGGACTTGAGCCGTTTGAAAAATATGATTTGCGCATATCAATAAGCGCTTGACAGTCGGGGCTAATGCTTTTTTCGATCACGCCGTTTTTACCTTGTCCGGAAAATGCTATAACGCTGTCAGTGTCGCATACTGCACAGTTTATTCCCGATACGCTGTAAAGCGCGCTGCAGCAGTCACCGGCAAAATTACCCAGCTCGCCAAGAGGCGAATATTTTCTAAATATCACGCCACCGTCTTTATCAGTATAAATTTCAAGAGGGTCGCCTTCTCGAATGTGTAATGTTCTGCGTATCTCTTTGGGGATAACGACTCTGCCTAAATCATCTATTCTACGAACTATTCCAGTTGCTTTCATATATAAATTCTCCTTTTAATTCAAATCGTGATACTATTATTTGTAACTCGTGGGAATTTATACTTTTCTTTATGTTTACATTTTTGACAAAATGTATTTTGCACAAATTATGCTGCAATAATTGACTTATTCTAAAATGAATATTATAATAAAACAGTAAGTAGTTCTGTATTAACTTGGTTTTAGTAGGTGAATTGTATGAATTATTGGACTCAAAGTAAAACAAATATCTTCGTTGCTGCGCACAGAGGTTTTTGCGCAAAATATCCCGAGAACACAATGCTTGCCTTTGAAAAAGCCATTGAACTTGGTGTCGACCAAATTGAAACCGACGTGCGAATTACCAAAGACAATCAGTTGGTTTTAATTCACGATGCCACGCTTGAGCGTACAACAAACGGCTCTGGCAAGGTGTGCGACTACACCCTCGACGAGTTAAAGCAGTTGGATGCCGGAAATGGTCAGCAGATACCGACGCTTCGCGAGCTTTTTGAGCTTGTAAAAGACCACCCCACCTTGACGTTAGACCTTGAGTTAAAGGAATATCCCTGTGGCGATTGGGAACAAAAGTCCTTTTATGCCTGCGACAAGACTTTAGAAATGCTGGAAGAGTATTGTTTCGCCGATCGTTGTGTTATTAACAGTTTTAACCAAAAACTGAACGAGTACGTATTCACCAAGTATAACGGAAAATACAAGCAGCACTTGTTCTTCCCCGAAAGATATTTGCAACAGGAAGGTTGTCACCTTCCGTTATATAGTTTTGGATACTGCGCCTGTGTATTCGGAAAGGAACTGCCGGTAGATGAGATAAAACAGTTCCACAAGGATACCGGTATCCGCATTTGGGCGCCGACATCTATTAAGGACGAGCAAAGTATCGATATGGCATTAGGTTTTGGTATAGAACTAATTACCTGCAACAATCCCGATGAGGTTTTAGAGATACTGCGCGCCAAGGGTTTGCACAAATAACAAAACACAAAAAAGCGAGGGGAAATACCCCTCGCTTTTGCTATGTATAAAAACTGCCGAAAAAACCTGTTTTGACACCAATGCGTTCAATGGGGCAAACCGGCGAAAATCCTAGTGTTTATGCGGGTTTCCACAAACAAGAAGACTAAGTCTATTGTCATAACAATGA
>JAZUOQ010000128.1:0-2663 GCA_045604775.1 Eubacteriales bacterium | reverse complement strand
CCTGCAATATCAACAAATTCAATAACTGCAGGTACTGTTTTTTTAGATTTACTAAGTTCTGTTAAAACATCGAGCCTTTTATCCGGAACGCAAACAACACCAACATTAGGCTCTATGGTACAAAATGGATAATTTTCAGATTGTGCCTTTGAATTTGTAATTGCATTAAACAATGTACTTTTGCCTACATTAGGCAAACCAACGATACCTAACTTCATTTTTATCTCCTTAAAAAATTTTTTTAATAAAACAATTTCCCATCCCAAACCGAGTAAGTTCTGATAAAGGGATAGGCTTATCAGGATAAAACATAAATGGGATACTCATACCAAAATGAGTAACGATTAATATTTTGCTATTAGTATATATTTCAGTTTCTGATAATTCATCTAAGAAAGAATATGCTCTGTCAAAACAACTTTTCATCAGTTCCTCGTTACCTACAGGAGTTGTACTGTTGTAAAACCAAATTTTATCAAACTCAAAATCAGAAAGGCGCATTCCCTCAAACTTACCAAAATTACGTTCAGTTAACCGTTTGTCAGTAATTACCGGAATATTAAAAGCACTGGCAATAACCTCTGCAGTTTTTTTTGCCCTTTTCAGTGGTGAGGAAAAAATATAGTCGAGTGATATTTGATTTTTATGTAAATATTCCGCCGCCTGTTCAGCTTGTTCAATGCCTTCGTTGTTTAATTCAGTATCAATTGTACCTTGACATTTTTTGAGATTATTCCAGTCGGTTTTACCATGTCTTGTAATAAAAACCTGCATAACAAATACTCCGAACAAAAATTAAACCCATAAGGATCACCTTACAGGTTATTATAAGCCTTTCGGCTGGTGGAGCATAGGGGATTTGAACCCCTGACCCCCACACTGCCAGTGTGATGCGCTACCAACTGCGCTAATGCCCCATAGCAGTTTTATCTTACACAAATATGCAACATTTGTCAAGTACTACTGTTAATATGAAATAGCTCGCTTTTCTGTTTTTTTAATACTGTATTTTTAAATATACGTAATTCGTCATCTGTTAGTGAAAGAATATCCGTATTTTTGGGCAAATCGCCAAAAATAGTTTTATAATGTGTAAGTGCAGCAAGGCAACTGCCTTTATACGACGGATGTGTTAGATCCTTGTCATACAATTCGATTTCATCATGACGAGTATATACATTATAAAAATTAATTCCAACACAGGATACCATTGCATTGATAATATCAGATGCCTTTTTATATGCACTTGCAAGTTCAAAAGTCATCTGCTTATTTGTCAAAGAATATTCTGTTAAAGTTTTACTACCTTCTTTTCTTCCCCATGTCTGATATAATATAAAGTTATCAACGCAATCTTTTAATTTATCTGTTAATTGTTTTAACCCACTTATAAACATATTATAATCAGTGATCGGTAAAAGACTGTTTTCTTGTAATATACATATATCAAATTTAAAATTTTTAATAAGTTCATCTATCTGTTTTGTATATTCATCATTATTTTGAATATACTCATATAATTTATGACCACCACATGTAACCGAAAATACACGAACATTTTTATCGTTGATATTAGCAAGATTTTCGAAAATTTCCGGCATATTATTATAGTATGTATAACTATTTCCAATAAACAAAACATTCATAATTAATCACACTTTCGCTTTGTTACTTAAATTTTAATATCCAATAATGCACTAGCAACTTTAATTGCAATCTCTAGTCCCGTAATAAGCGATTTCTTCTCAACCCATTCTTCACGTGTATGCATACCAGCATACCTATTAACACCAATACAAATAGCAGGCACACCTAAAGACAACGGGATATTACAATCTGTTGATGAACTATTAAACAAAACCGGTTCTTTAATGATATCTTCAATTAATGGCACAATTATATTTTTCAAAGCAACAATTTTATTATTATCAATATTGCCACAGGGACGGTCACCTACTTTTGTAACATTTACCTTGACCCCATTTGAACGAGCTGCTGCAAAAATCGATTCAAATTTTTCTTGCATAACAGATAAACATTCTCTGTCATCAGAGCGGTATTCACACAGCATTTTGGCATTCTGCGCAATAGTGTTAACAGATGTACCGCCAATAATTGTACCGACGTTATATGTTGTACGAGTATTTTCTTTTTGCGGAATATCTATCTTATATATTTCAGAAATGATTTTAGCAATTTCTGTAATAGCATTTTTATTACCAAATGCTCCGTATGAATGTCCACCTTCAGTTAAAACTTCAACTTCATATCTGTGTGACCCGACACATCGATCATTAACTTTATTTATAAGACTGTCAAATGAAATAAACTTTGAAATACGCCCACTGTAGTCATCAAAAAGCTGTCTGGTTCCTTTAAGGTTTCCTAGTCCTTCTTCGCAGGAATTACACACAAACATCACTCCGTTACGCGGATGAATGTTATTTTCCACGAAAAATTTTATCATCATTAAAAGTACAACTACACTTGCCGTATCATCTGCACAACCCGGACAATGAATCTTTTCACCATCGTCATAATATGGCATAGGCTGTAAATCAGAAAAAACCGTATCTGTATGTGCAGCAAAAACTGGAATCTCATTACTACTTTCACAATTTAATGTACATATAACATTAAGAGCCTCATCAATGTAAACACTT
>JAZUOQ010000127.1:0-4235 GCA_045604775.1 Eubacteriales bacterium | reverse complement strand
TCTACCATTTTACGAGCAGATTTAATGTTATTAGCAATACCAAGTTCCCAAAGACGTTTCATAACGAATGGTTTGAAAAGCTCAAGAGCCATTTCTTTAGGAAGACCGCATTGATAAAGTTTAAGTTCGGGACCAACAACGATAACCGAACGGCCTGAGTAGTCAACACGTTTACCGAGAAGATTCTGACGGAAACGTCCCTGTTTGCCCTTAAGCATATCAGAAAGAGATTTAAGCGGACGGTTGTTTTGTCCTGTAACAGGTCTGCCGCGTCTGCCATTATCAATAAGAGCATCAACAGCTTGCTGTAAAATTCTCTTTTCATTTCTTACAATAACATCAGGCGCGCCAAGTTCAAGAAGTCTCTTAAGACGGTTATTTCTGTTAATAACACGTCTATAGAGATCATTAAGATCAGAAGTTGCGAAACGACCGCCATCAAGCTGTACCATAGGTCTTATTTCAGGCGGAATCACAGGGATAACATCAAGAATCATCCATTCAGGGCGATTGCCGGAATTTTTAAATGCTTCTACAACTTCAATTTTCTTTATAAGCTTGGTACGTTTTTGACCGGTTGCATCTTTAAGTTCTTCTTTTAGTTCAACAGACATTTTATCAAGGTCTATTTCAGCAAGAAGTTCTTTTATATACTCCGCACCCATACCTGCTTTGAAATCATCCTCATAACGCTCACGCATCTCAGCATACTCAGAATCACTGAGAAGCTGTTTCTTTACAAGAGGCGTATCACCGGGGTCCGTAACAATATATGAATCAAAGTAAAGTACCTTTTCAAGTTCCTTGGGTGAAAGATCAAGCATAAGACCCATACGTGCAGGAATACCTTTAAAATACCATATATGAGATACAGGAGCAGCAAGCTCAATATGTCCCATTCTTTCTCGACGAACTTTTGCCTTTGTTACTTCAACGCCGCACTTATCACAAACTTTACCTTTAAATCTTATTCTCTTGTACTTGCCACAGTGACACTCCCAATCTTTAGTAGGTCCAAAGATTTTTTCACAAAAAAGACCATCCTTTTCCGGTTTAAGTGTTCTGTAGTTTATAGTTTCCGGCTTCATTACTTCGCCGTATGACCATTCTCTTATTTTATCAGGAGATGCGAGACCGATTTTTATGGCTTCAAATGTATTGAATTCCATATATATAATACTCCTTTCAGACTATGTGGTGTTAATTATTCCTCATCATCGCTGTCAGCGAGATACAAATCATCATCGAATGTGTCTTCCGATACATCGTTTACGGGCTCATCAATAATGTTTTCATCAATATCAGATAAATCGTCGATATCATCAATATCTTCATCGTCTTCATTATCTTCAAAGTCCGAATTCGATCCATCCATATCTTCAATTACTTCATCGATACCAAGACCGCTTTCAGCTTTCTTTCTGAACTTATCATCATAGATATCGTCGTCATCATCTTCAAAGGTTTCCTTAAGATCAATTTCTTCCATATCCTTAGAAAGCACCTTAAAGTCAAGACCGAGAGCTTGAAGTTCTTTTACAAGTACCTTAAATGACTCAGGTATACCCGGTTTAGGAACATTCTGACCTTTAACAATAGCTTCGTAAGTTTTAACTCTTCCGACAACATCATCAGATTTAACAGTAAGGATTTCTTGAAGTGTGTATGCTGCACCGTAAGCTTCAAGTGCCCAAACTTCCATTTCACCAAAACGTTGACCACCAAATTGAGCTTTACCACCCAAAGGTTGTTGTGTTACAAGTGAGTACGGACCAGTTGAACGAGCATGTATCTTATCATCAACCAAATGATGCAATTTAAGGAAGTACATATAACCAACTGTTACTCTGTTATCAAACGGTGTACCTGTTCTTCCGTCATAAAGAACTGTTTTACCATCAGAATCAAGACCTGCCATTTCAAGACAATTCCTAATATCTTCCTCAACAGCACCGTCAAATACCGGAGTCATTATCTTCCATCCAAGAGCCTTGGCAGCACGACCAAGATGTACTTCAAGAACCTGTCCGATATTCATACGTGACGGAACGCCAAGAGGATTAAGAACAATATCAAGAGGTGTACCATCAGGAAGATAAGGCATATCTTCTTGCGGAAGGATTCTTGATACAACACCTTTGTTGCCGTGACGTCCAGCCATTTTATCGCCTACTGAAATTTTTCTCTTCTGAGCTATATAACATCTTACAACCTTATTAACGCCGGGTGAAAGTTCGTCGGAATTTTCAGGTGTAAAGATTTTAACATCTATAATGGTGCCATATTCACCATGAGGAACGCGAAGTGAAGTATCTCGTACTTCTCTTGCCTTTTCGCCAAAAATCGCACGAAGAAGTTTTTCTTCTGCAGTAAGTTCAGTCTCACCCTTGGGTGTTACACGACCGACAAGGATATCACCGCTTCTTACTTCTGCACCGATTCTGATTATACCTCGTGCATCAAGGTCTTTAAGCGCATCCTCACCGACATTTGGAATTTCACGGGTAATTTCTTCAGGTCCGAGTTTTGTACTTCTTGCTTCAATCTCATATTCTTCAATATGAACAGATGTAAAGGTATCTTCCTTAACAAGTTTTTCGTTAAGCAAAACAGCATCCTCGTAATTATAGCCTTCCCAAGTAAGAAAACCTATGAGCATATTCTTACCTAGTGCGATTTCACCGTTGGCAGTAGAAGGTCCGTCAGCAATAATTGAATCAGCCTCTACAAATTCGCCTATTGATACGATTGGTTTCTGATTAATACACGTACCTTGGTTAGAACGAAGGAATGTAATAAGTTCATACTCATCTCTTTCACCGGTATCTGTTTTAATCACTATTTTATTAGCGCTTACATATTCAACTATACCTGCGCGTTTTGAAACTACACAACAACCACAATCGTGAGCCGATTTATATTCCATACCTGTGCCAACTACAGGAGATTCTGTTTTGAGAAGCGGAACAGCCTGACGCTGCATATTAGCACCCATAAGAGCACGGTTGGCATCGTCATTTTCAAGAAATGGAATGAAAGCTGTAGCACATGAAACCATCATCTTAGGAGATATATCCATATAGTCTATCTTTTCTTTTTCGATTTCAATGATTTCTTCACGACGGCGAGCAGTTACCATTGAATTGATAAATCTTCCTTGCTCATCAAGCGGTTCATTAGCCTGCGCCACTGTATAATTATCCTCAATATCAGCTGTCATATAAACGATCTCGTTTGTTACAACGCCGGTTTCCTTATCAATTTTTCTATAAGGAGCCTCAATGAAACCATATTCATTTATTCTTGCAAATGAAGCGAGATAAGAAATAAGACCGATGTTAGGACCTTCAGGTGTTTCTATAGGACACATTCTGCCATAGTGAGTATAGTGAACATCACGAACTTCAAAGCCAGCTCTGTCTCTTGAAAGACCACCCGGACCAAGAGCAGAAAGACGTCTTTTGTGCGTAAGTTCTGCAAGAGGATTGTTCTGATCCATAAACTGAGAAAGCGGAGAAGAACCAAAAAATTCTTTAATAGCAGCAACTACTGGACGAACATTAATAAGAGCCTGAGGAGTTACTACGTCAAGATCCTGAAGAGTCATACGTTCTTTAATAGTACGCTCCATTCTTGCAAAACCAATTCTGAACTGGTTTTGGAGAAGTTCGCCAACACAACGAATACGTCTATTACCAAGATGGTCGATATCATCAGAAGTTCCTATTCCGTAAACCATATTAAATACATAGTTTATGGAAGCCATCATATCATCTATTATGATATGTTTAGGAATAAGCTCGCTTTGACGAAGTGCACACTGTTCTTTAATCTGCTCGTCATTTTCACAAACTTCAAGGATCTCTTTGAGTACATTAAATCTTACACGCTCATTTATTCCGCACTCATTAGGATCAAAGTTTACAAAGTTTGACATTTCAACCATACCGTTTGAGAAAACAGGAACTTCGACATTATTAACATTTAACTTAACGCAGAATACACCCGCATTTTCTATTTTGAGAGCAAGTTCTTTGTTGATGTGTTCACCTGCTTCTGCAATGATTTCGCCTGTCATTGGATCAACGACGATATCAGCAAGAATATGACCGGCTATTCTATCCGCAAGCGCAAGCTTTAAATTGTATTTATATATACCGACACGCGACTGATCATATCTCTTATCATCAAAGAAAAGATTACGGATATGTGTCATTGAGCCATCAATAGTAGCA
>JAZUOQ010000126.1:0-11110 GCA_045604775.1 Eubacteriales bacterium | reverse complement strand
ACATGGCGTAAGAAGCGCCGTTTTGCGAGTGCCGGGGGTAAGAGGATCGCGAAAAAACAAAAGCACATCTATTTCTTCACAACTGATCCGCGAAGATATCTGCTCTTCAGCACCACCAGTACCGCTTAATACGGTATTAACATCAAGTCCTGTATTATCTTTTATCATATTGCCAAGTGCTGATGAAGACCACAGATTATGTTTTGCCAGTATACCTGCGTAGGCAATACAAAATTGCACCAACAATTCTTTTTTCTTCTCATGAGCAAGAAGTGCTATATTCATTCATTAATCCTCCTTATAACCGGAATGTTTTCAGTTTATTTTCTTTTTCTCCACATTTTATCAAGCGGTATATTTTTACCCAAAAGCCTGTCCGCAATGTTCATAAACGGCTTGGAACAGATGCTTTTCGCATCTACCACTGCTGTACCACGGTTGGCATAAACCACAATGGTTTCGTCTGACGGCAAAAGCCCCAAAAGCCCAAGCGATATACTATCCATAATATCGTCAATATTATGGATATATCCGTGTGTTATCATATATTTATTAACTTTATTGATTATCAGTCGTGAATTCAGCTTAGGATAAGACGCAAGTATCATTGAAGTTTTTTGTGCATCGCGGATAGAAGTTAGATCGGGGGTTGCAACCACAATACATTCATCACAGCACCGAACTATATTTTCAAAGCCACAACCAACACCTGCCGGTGCATCGATAAGCACATAATCATAACATTTTCGCAAATAACGGCAAAGTTTTAAAAGTTCTTCACCGTTTATAGATTCGGGGGTATTGCTTTGCGAAGCTGATATAAAATGCAAGTTACCATATATGTCGTGCACCTGTATCGCTTTTGAAATATCGCAACGTCCCTCCAAAATATCGGTGAGATCATAAGCAGACTTGTCTGCCATACCGAGAAGTATATCAAGGTTTTTAAGACCGATATCACCGTCGATTGCTATAACATTGTTACCGCGCTTTGCAAGCGCAAAAGCAAGGTTTGCACAAATCGTAGTTTTACCTACGCCGCCCTTGCCCGATACTATTCCGATAATTTTACTCATAATTTACCTGCAGACAAAAGTTATATAGGATATAATAACATATAGTTAAATATTAGTCAATTATTTTCGTGTAAAAGCAAAGGTTTTTGACGTATCAAATGGATACAAAAGCTCACGACAAAGTGTTTTAAGTGCCATAACAGGCGGATAAAGCTGTAAACGGCCCATATCAGCATCGCTATCCACTGTGACAGATACACGTATTTTACCATCCTCCAGTGAAATGGAGAAAGGCAGTTTATATATTTTTCTTACCGTTTCAGTTATTCTGTCACAATCATACACACCGCCGCCCACCATAGGCAAAACCGACATTTCAAGTGCTACTGTTTCGCCCGAAAAAGCAGGCTTAGTATCAGCAGTTACAAGGGCACGGATTTTTTTCTTTTTGAGTATTTTGGCATCATCTGTATCAGTAATAACAAGCCGATGACAGTCATATAAAAGTTCTGTAACAGTCTGCACGCCTGCATGTTTATAAAACGGCAGACGCACAAGTAATCCGTCGCGGCGTGCAAATTTTTTCATCCACGAAAAATCAGTCACTAAAACGCCGTCATCAAACGCAAAATAAGTATTCGGGCAACGTTCACGTATATGATTTACGACCAAATAATCGTTTTGTTCTATAAGTTCACTAAGCCGATACTCAGTCGGAAGAATACTGCAAAGAGGAGCGGTATCAGTGCATACCGAACTTTTACAACCGTTTTCAAAAAGAGTTTTGCTTATACGCCTGAGTTCACGTCCCTGTGCAATACAAAGCGATGGAGAAAACCGATTTACAATATCAGCAACATCAAAAAGCGGCAGACGTGAGTCCGCTATAACGCAGTCAAATCCGGCACGGTTACAGGCATATGCACAACACAGCGAATTTACCGAGGTGCGTGAAAATATAAAAACTGTACCACCGCCTGTATTAAGCCGTAAAAGCGCATTAAAAACAGCGTTTACACGAGTAAGAAGCTCACCATATTGTATACGTTCGGTATCCGTTTCAATCGCCGTTTCGTATTTGAATTTGTAACAGCATCGTTTTAATTTTTCGTAATCAAACATATTATCACATCCAAAAAAAGACCGCATATGCGGTCTTTTTATTAAATTTAATTTAGATCGACCTCATCTTGCACCGCTTGCTTATCGGTGTCAACCGTGTCCATTGAAAGATACATATACCTGTGAACAGGAACTCCTGTTTCCGTATCATAGCTTTGTATTCCCATATCCTGCAAAACGATCTCAACAGATTTTACAATGTTTTTGGGATCGTTAGTAGGATCTGCCGCAGACAGCATATCTGCTTGATAACAATCGACTGTAAGAGTATAAGTATCATTCTCGCCCGCCACCACATCAACAACATCGGGAACAAGATAAACTGAACTTATTCCTGCAGATTTTACTGTATAAGTCTTATTAATAGCACTGTATTTGAACTCACCGCAATTTTCAACCGAACGATGCTTATATTTTGATGCATAGTCAAAGCAGTAAGACGCAAACATCTCAACATCGTCAGCAGGGATACGGAAATTGCCTTTTTCATCATAGGTATAAATACCCTGTGTATTATTAAGTGTTATTGCCTGCCATACACCGAATGAAATCATATATTCATCATTAAGGTCGAGCGGATCATCAAAATCAGGCATATCCTGTTTGATAACATTCTCTATATATTCCTCAAAAAACTCCGCCGTACCCTCCTCATACGCATCTTCACCGCGTACTTCATACACCGAGCCGCCGTAAACGGTGTTTTCATATGTTGGATCTGCATAAATGTTATCAGGCTTAAACACACGGTAAATGCTTTTAGCAACCGTGATCACGCCAAAACAGACAAGTGCAATAAATGCCAAACCCACACAAAATGTAAAAATTTTGTGCCCGTAAGTTTTAAAGAAAGCCGCAGCCTTTTCAATAATCTTTTTCAACAGCTGTTCTCCTTAAACATATTTATACAAATTTATTTTATATCTATTGCCCCGATATGTCAAGTTACAATGTGTTAACAAAACGCTGACAAATCAGGATATCATAATTGCATAAGAGGTACAAAACGGCATTGTAAGTATCGCAAGAATGCTTGTGAATGAACATATTTGAGAAGCAAGCGAAGTGTCTCTGCCATACTTTGCAGAAAACATTACCGTGTTATTTGCAACAGGTGCGGATACAATTATAGACAAAACAACAAGCAGGTTGCCGGTAACACCGCAAAGCCGAAGCGCGCTTATCACAATCAACGGCGTAAGAACAAGTTTTATAAGTGAAAGGAGATAAATATTTCTGTCACGGAACAGTGTTTTGAAGTTGGATTTTGAAATATATGTTCCAAACATAACCATTGCAAGCGGTGCGTTCATTGAGGCAAGCTGGCTTATGGGTGATGCAATGATATGGGGAAGCGATATCTTACAAACAAAAAGTGGAAGTCCGACAATTATAGACATAGTACCCGGATTAAGAATAATTTTTTTAATATCAAATTTTCCGCCGCCAGACATATGCCATACACCGTGAGTGAATGCAACCAAATTAAAGGATGCCATTCCTGCTGAACAGAAAAATGCACCGATAGCGCTATCGCCTGCAAATGCGCTCATCACCGCCATAGAAAGCGGAAGCCCCATATAACCCGCATTACCATAGATGACAGCAAATTTGTAAACTATATTACGCTCCTTGTCCCCTTTGTTAAACACAAAAAAACTCAAACCTATAACAAGAGCATGAAATATAGTCACACACAGAAATGCCGTAAAAAATGCGCCTGCGTTTTCCTTTGTAAACTCAGTATTAAGAAACGAGTTCACAATAGCGCAAGGGGTTACCACATAGAATAATAAATTATTACACGAACGCGCGGTACTTTCAGTAAAAAAGCCGAATCTATCACCAAAAAAACCTACCGTTGCCATTACTGCAAGTACTAAAACTTGTATCAAAATCGTAAGAGCATTTTCAAAAAACATTATTTTATCACCTCAAATATCAAAAAATTATATTACAATCCCGCTTAACTGTCAAGAATATAAAAAATAGTCTTGAAATAATGTAATATATATTTTATAATTATATAATAAGTTGGGGAGGTATAAATATGAGCAAGAATAAGATTATAATTTCAATTGCAGGAAGCGAGCTTGTTGTAATGACCGATGAAACAAGGGAATACACTACAAAGCTTGCAAACATAATAGATACAAAAGTACGCGATCTGCTTGCATCCAGCAACAAAGTCACAACGCCAATGGCATTTACACTTACCTGTCTGGATTTATGTGATGAGAACGAAAAAAACAAAGCTGCACTCGCACGGCTTCGCGATGAAATAAAGAATTATTTTGAAATAAACGCTCAGCTTGAGGGTAAGCTTTCACAGCTTGAGCGCGAGAATAATGCACTCAAAAAGAAGATAGAGGTGTTAGAAAGCTAATGAGAGTTAAAATCAAATCCATTCCCACACCGCTCGGCAAAACTGCTCCCCTGCCCGAGTACCAAAGTGAATTTTCAGCGGGCGCAGATCTTTGTGCATGTATTGACGAAGCGGTCACTATCGCACCGCACGCGCGTGCACTTATTCCGTCAGGATTTGCAATAGAAGCGGAAATGAATGACATCGGTGCTTTTATATTTGCAAGAAGCGGACTGGCATCAAAAAAAGGCGTTTGCCTTGCAAATAGTGTCGGTGTTGTGGACAGTGATTACAGGGGCGAAATAAAAGTTGCATTACTAAATACATCAGATGAGCCGTACACTGTACAGCCGTTTGAGCGTATTGCGCAACTTGTTTTTATGCCGATAATAAAAGCAGAATTCGAAATTTTCGATACTCTTAATGATACTGACCGCGGCGCAGGCGGTTTTGGCAGTACAGGCAAATGACAGATAAAATAATACTCGCATCCGGCTCACCCAGACGGTTCACACTGCTTTCCGATTACGGACTTAATGTTACAGTGGTAAAGCCGGAATTTGACGAAGGCGTTATCACACAAACCGATCCCAAACAACTTGTTTTGGAATTGGCACAAAGTAAAAACCGCTGTGTATGCAAAAACTTCTTTAACATACCTGTGCTTTCTGCAGACACAGTTGTTTCAATTCACGGCAAAATACTTGGTAAGCCCAAAAACCGACAGGAAGCATTTGATATGCTATCAATGCTGTCATCGGATACACACAGCGTATTCACAGGTGTTTGCATAAGTTTTAACGGGAACGAGAGTCTGTTTTGTGTAAAAACAGACGTTACTTTTTACCCGCTCACCGAAAAACAGATAAACCGATACATCGATACAGGTTCTCCGTTTGACAAAGCTGGCGGATATGGTATTCAGGACGATATGGGTATCGGTTTTGTCGAGCGTGTTGACGGTGAATTATCAAACGTAATAGGACTGCCGATGGGCAGAGTAATAGCAGAACTTAAAAAACTGTAAGGAGATAACAATGGATTTTAAAGCCATAAAACAAAAACTGACAAAAATAAACAACCCTTTTAAAATTTTCAGCTATAACGATATCGGCATAGATCTCGGTACCGCTAATACTTTAGTATACAAGACAGGTAAAGGCATTGTTCTCAGAGAGCCAAGTGTTGTTGCTATAGATACAGACACAAAACGCCCTGTAGCCGTTGGACTTGAAGCCCGCGATATGATAGGCAGAACACCACGTAACATTACTGCTATCCGTCCGCTTCGCGACGGTGTTATTGCAGATTATGAAGCAACTTCCGTTATGCTTAAATATTTTCTGAAGAAAGTACTCGGAAACTCGCCCGCCAAAAAGAGAATACTTATCTGTATTCCATACGCTGTAACATATGTTGAACGTCACGCTGTGGAAGAAGCAGCATATACGACAGGCGCTAAAGAGGTAAAGATAATTGAGGAGCCGCTTGCGGCTGCAATTGGCGCAGGTCTTCCTGTAAGCGAGCCGACCGGCAGTATGATCGTTGATATCGGCGGCGGAACAAGTGAAGTTGCGGTTATTTCATTAGGCGGCATTGTTTCTTCAAAGTCGGTACGTGTTGCCGGTGATGCTATCGACGCGGCTATTATTGCATATATCAGAAAAAGCTATTCACTTTTTATCGGTGAGCGTATGGCCGAAGAAATAAAACTGGAAATCGGAAATGCGCAGGGCTATAAAGCGACAATGGAGATACGCGGCCGAGATATGATAACAGGTCTTCCCAAAAACATAACAATATCTGCAGATGATATATGTAAAGCTATTGAAGAACCTGTAACACTTATAGTTGATTCTATCAAGGGCACGCTTGAACAGACTCCACCCGAACTGGCGGCAGATATAATCGACCACGGTATAACCCTTACAGGCGGCGGTGCATTGCTTCGCGGCCTTGATGCACTTATTTCAAAAGAAACAGGCATCCCTGTCTATATTGCTGAAAACCCGCTTGACTGTGTGGCACTCGGCACCGGCAAATCACTTGAGGATGCTGAACTCTGGAATTCCATTTCAAGATAATGAGAGATTTTTTTACTTCACGTACATTTATTGCGATGTGTATAATCGCTGTACTTTTATTGGGTATGGTTGCAGTAAGCGCTGCAGACAGCGGACATGTGACCGTCTTTGAAGACATTATAGGTACATTTATCACACCGCTCCAAAACATATGCTCGACCATTGCTTCAAAGTCGGGTGATTTTGTTGCGATTTTTTCCGAACACAACGAACTTAAAGCTGAAAACGAAAAACTCAAAAACGAACTTGCAACAGTCCACTCTGCACTGCGTGATGCACAACAGGCAACGCTTGAAAATGAAAGTCTTAAAGGTATACTTGATATTAAAGAAGAAAACCCAGACTTTCAATTTGAAAGCGCACTTATTGTTGCGAGTGAGCAAAGCGGTTATTCACACACTCTCACTCTTAACAAAGGCAGCGTCAGCGGTATTGAAAAGCGTGATCTTGTTATAACACCTGAAGGGCTTGTAGGATACATATCCGAACTTGGTACAACTTGGTGTAAAGTAACAACCCTCCTCGACTCATCATGTGAAATCGGTGCAATAGTTACGCGCACACAAGACATTGGTGTTATAGAGGGTGATTTTACTCTTTCGCAAAATGGAATGTGCAAGGTAAGCTATCTGTCAAACGAAGTACAACTAAGTTCCGGCGACAGTGTTGTGACATCAGGAATCGGCGGTATATTTCCTTCCGGTTTGCTAGCAGGCTATGTTGTGGAAATCAAGCCGGAATCACACGGAATATCCCAGTACGCAGTTGTTGAAACCGCAGTCGATTTTTCTAACCTTAAAAATGTATTTATAATTACCGAATTTGATTCTGTTGCGGGTGATAAATAATGTTTACGCGCCGTAACACATCAATTAAAATAACAGTTTACGCTCTGATACTTATACTGTTTTATCTGTTACAGAGTGTGCCTGCCCTCCATCTTCGCTTTATGGGTAATGCTCCGGAACTTATGCTATTGCTTACAGTTTGTGTTGCCTTTAATGAAAGCGAAGATTTTTCGGCATTTTTCGGGCTTGTGGCAGGAATTTTGAATGACATTGTAACAGACAGCACAGTCGGCATCAGTGCGCTTATTTTTATGTTTGCTGCATTTTTTATAGCAGTCCTTTTAAAAACACTGTTACGCAGTTTCTTTTTGACTTATGTGTCACTCACACTCATATTATTGGTGATATATCTTATTATAAAATATCTTTTAGCGCTAATGCTTGGCGGCTCAATACCGTTTGGCACAGCACTGATGCAGGTAATGCTTCCAAAATTTTTATTCACAAGTGTTTTGTCATACCCTTCGTATTTTTTTATAAATTTTGTTTATCGAATGTTTGAGCAGGGAGGTGAAGGCGAATGAATTTTAAAAACGGACAATTCCGTTTCTTTGCCCTCATCGGCGTTATTGCAATCATTTTCACAGCATATATGTTTACGCTGTTCAAAATGCAAATAGTAGACACAGATTATTACAAGGAACAGTCCGAAAGTAAAATATATTCCACCGAAACCATCACAGCTTCACGTGGTAATATCTGTGACAGAAACGGTCAAATTCTTGTAACAAACGAAACTGTGTATACTATAAAGTTTTCACGCGCATTATTGCCAACCGAAAATCAAAATGATATTATACTCAGCCTGTGCCAATTGCTTATCCAAAACGGTGAAAACTACTACGATACGCTGCCCATAAGCGAAAAAGCACCCTTTTCTTTTAACATTCAAGATGACAGTTCACAAATGCGTATCACCTCTTTAAAAGAAACACTAAAGCTTGAGAAAAACGCCTCGGCAGCTGCTGTTATGGAACAGCTTATAGATAAATATGACATAGACACTTCACTTACAACTACCGAAAAACGAATTATCGCCGGTGTGAGATATGATATGGAGCGTTCATCATTCAACTCGTCAAACCCATACACCTTTGCAAGCGATATTTCTATTTCAACCGTAACTACAATAAAAGAACTTTCAGACTATTTTGCAGGTGTTGATATTGACACCGAAAGCAAACGTATTTACACAACCCCCTACCTTGCCTCGCATATTCTTGGATATATCGGTAAAATATACGCCGAAGAATATCCTTCTCTTAAAGAAAAAGGATACAATATGAACGATTATGTCGGCAAGGCCGGCATTGAAAAAGCAATGGAGGAACAACTACGCGGTACTGACGGTATTAAAGTAATTGAACGTGACTCTTCCGGAAAAGTACTTGACGTTACCACCGTAAAAGATCCCATTTCAGGAAACAATGTAATACTTACCATTGACAAAGAACTCCAGCAGATAGCACAATCATCACTCGAAACAACAATTGCAAATATTGCCCAAGGCGGAAAATACAAAGCAAACGGCGAAGGTGCCGATGCAGACATAGGTGCAGCAGTTGTTGTAGATGTAAACAGTGGTGAGGTTTTGGCTGCTGCTTCCGCACCAAACTATGATCTTACTACCTTTTGGGAGGATTACTCTAATCTTCTTAATGACAATATGCAACCAATGTTCAATCGCGCTTTTAACGGCACATACGCTCCCGGTTCCACTTTTAAAATGGCAACCGGTATTGCAGGACTGGAAGAAGGGTACATTTCCCCTAAATCTCTTATCCGCGATCTTGGTATCTACACTAAGTATCCTGACTATAAACCGCGATGTTGGGTGTACTCTGATTACGGAAGCACACACGGCTCCATCAACGTGTCACAGGCTCTTGAAAAATCCTGTAACTATTTCTTCTATGAAGTTGCGGATATAATGGGCATTGAGCTTTTGAATATGTACTGCACAAAATTAGGCCTCGGTGAAAAAACAGGCATTGAACTCAGTGAGGCATCAGGTACACTGGCAGGTCCTGAGTACAGAACCTCTATTGATGCAACTTGGTTTCCCGGTGATACACTTCAGGCCGCAATAGGCCAATCTGACAACCTGTTTACACCACTTCAACTTGCAAATTATGTTGCAACAATCGTAAACGGCGGCACTCGCTACAAATTACATCTTGTAAAATCAGTTAACAACTCTACCGACGGTACAAACGTATCCTCCTCTACTGTTGAAGTAGTAGAACGACTTGAAATGAAAGAAGACAATTACCACGCCATTATGTATGGAATGAAGCTTGCTGCCGAAAGCGGTACTGCTTCTAACCTGTTTTCTGTGTATAAAGTAGGAGTGGGTGCAAAAACAGGTACTGCGTCAGTACCCAGCGGTACAGCCAACGGTATTTTTGTCGCATTTGCACCGTATGATAATCCGGAAATTGCTGTCTGCGTTGTGGTTGAACACGGTGCACACGGTAACTATGTTGGTGCTGTTGCAAAAGCAGTATTCGATGAATATTTTAATGATCGCACTACATCTATTAACGTTACTAAAGAAGAGGAGCTGATAAACTGATGATAAAAAATTTTATTTTTGATTTTGGCAATGTTCTTACCAGATACGATATGCGCGCTTATGCTGACAAACTTGCCAAAAACAGCGAAGGCGGAAAGATTATACTTGAAAATTCTTTCGGTGCAGCCGAATGGAAAAAATATGATGCCGGCCTTATAAATGAAAATGAACTTTTAGAAAGTATTACGCCTCGCGTACCGGAAAAGTATCGTAAAGCACTGAAAGAACTTGTATGCACTTTTGAAAACGCATTTGAGCAATATGATGAAATGGTGCCTGTACTTGAAAAACTTAAACAAAAAGGTTTTAACACGTTTCTTCTGTCAAACTTTCCTGCTGTAAAATATGAACAAGTAGCAAAAAAATGTCCGATACTTGATCTTATAGACAACAAAGTAGTATCCTATAAAATAAAGCTTATCAAACCCAACAGTGATATATATGAATATCTGCTTAAAACATATTCACTTGATCGCAATGAGTGTTTGTTTGCCGACGATTACATAAAATGCGTTGAAGGTGCAAAACAATGTGGTATTCACGCACATTTATTTACAACAGCAGACAATTACATATCACATCTTAAAGATATAGGAATATTCTAATTTTAAGTTTATAATACACTTATAAAACAATAAACACCCAAAAAGTTTTTTTGGGTGTTTATTGTTTTATTTAGATTTAGCTTTAAGTATTAATCAGCATCTGTAAGCCAACTGTTATTAGTACCAATTAGGCCAACTGTTGCCTATACCAATAGTAATAGAGTTCACATCACCGTTAAAGGTAACATTATTAAGACCTATTGCCCAGTAGAATGCATAATCACCGATCGTTGTTACACTTGCAGGTATTACCAAGCCTTCTATGCTCTTACATGCATAGAATGACCAGTTGCCAATTATTTCAAGTGTCTCGGGAAGTTCTACCTGTGAAAGATTTGAACAGCGGTATAAAATTGAACTGCCCCAATTTGTGCGGACAGCACAAAAAAGTGCTCTATGGTCGTGAAAATTAAATTTTAAGCAACATACTGACATCGCTTTTCGAGTGGTGTCAGTTTTGTTTTTAATTGGATGCGTTGATGATTGTAGAAGTGT
>JAZUOQ010000125.1:0-7278 GCA_045604775.1 Eubacteriales bacterium | reverse complement strand
GTGTTGTTATATGCAGTATAATAGGGCTTATACCGCTGTTAGTATGTCAGCATATAGCAATTAATATAGAACTAAAAAAACTTGATAAATAATGGGAGGTAATTATGTCAAGCTTTTCAAATAAAACTTTAATGATTACAGGTGGTACAGGTTCATTCGGTAATACTGTACTCAAGCATTTTCTTGATACCGATATTGGCGAGATACGTATTTTCTCACGTGATGAAAAAAAGCAGGACGATATGCGTCATTTTTTGCAGTCAACCAACCCGCAGAATGCATATAAGGTACGCTTTTTCATAGGTGATGTGCGTAATTTGCAGTCAGTAAAGGATGCAATGCCAGGCGTAGATTATATCTTTCATGCAGCTGCTCTTAAGCAGGTTCCTTCTTGTGAGTTTTTCCCAATGGAAGCGGTTCGTACCAATATCATAGGTACTGATAATTTGCTTCATGCGGCAATAGAGGAAGGTGTAAAGCGTGTTGTATGTCTTTCTACTGATAAAGCTGCATATCCGATAAACGCAATGGGTATTTCAAAAGCAATGATGGAGCATGTAATTTTTGCAAACGCACGTGTAGCTGCAGAACGCGGCGGCACTGTAATATGCTGTACACGTTACGGTAATGTAATGTGCTCCCGCGGTTCAGTTATTCCGCTTTTTATCGATCAGATAAAATCAGGTAATCCTATAACCATAACCGATCCCCATATGACTCGCTTTTTAATGAATCTTGATGAGGCTGTAGATCTTGTGAAATTTGCTTTTGAAAATGCAAATCCCGGTGATCTGTTTATCCAAAAGGCTGATGCATCTACTATTGGTGATCTTGCGAAAGCAGTTCAGTCATTGTTCGGTGATACAGGTACAAATATAATCGGCACCCGCCACGGTGAAAAACTGTATGAGACATTAATGACAAGGGAAGAACGTCTTCGTGCACAGGATATGGGAAATTATTTCCGTGTTGCAACTGACGGAAGAGACCTTAATTATGATAAGTTTATGGTTGACGGTGAGGTTATAACAATGGCTGATGAATCATATACCAGCCACAACACCAGACGACTTAATGTTGAACAGACAGTTAAAAAAATTCTTACAACAGATTATGTAAAGGCAGCGCTTGAAGATGAAAATATTAGTAACAGGTTCTAATGGCTTTTTAGGGAAAAACCTAGTAGAAGCTTTAAAGAACATTCGCGACGGTAAGGATAAAACACGTTCTGTAACGGTAGATGAAATATACATGTATGATATCGACAGTGATATATCAACGCTTGAAACTGCGTGTGAGAATGCCGATTTTGTATTTAACCTTGCCGGTGTAAACAGGCCCAAAACAGAAACAGAGTTTATGGCAGGCAATTTTGGTTTTGCAAGTACTCTTTTAGATACTTTAAAGAAATATAACAATACCTGTCCGGTTATGCTTTCAAGTTCTGTTCAGGCAACACTTGAAGGTCGGTATAACACAGAATACGGCAGAAGTAAAAAAGCAGGTGAGGACTTGTTTTTTGACTATGCAACCAGCAGCGGTGCATCTGTTTATGTATATCGCCTTCCTAATTTGTTTGGCAAGTGGTGTCGACCAAATTATAATTCGGCGGTTGCAACCTTTTGTCACAACATTGCCAATGATATGCCTATTACTGTAAACGACCGCGCAATAGAACTTACTCTTGCATATGTAGATGATGTGGTGGACGAGCTTATAGGTGCACTTTCGGGCAATCCTACACGTCTAGATGAAAAATTCTGTACTGTTCCTGTTACTCATACTGTAACACTTGGTGAAATAGAAGATTTGCTTTATGGTTTTAAGGCTCAGCCTAAAACACTTGTTATGCCTAAAATACCAAACGGCAGCTTTGCTAAAAAACTGTATTCAACATATCTTTCATATTTGCCTTATGAAAAAGCAAGTTTCTCCCTTAAAATGAATGTTGATGAAAGAGGTAGCTTTACCGAACTGTTAAAAACCGCAGATTGTGGACAGTTTTCGGTAAATATTTCAAAACCAAATATTACAAAGGGTGAGCACTGGCATAATACAAAGTGGGAGTTTTTTATTGTTGTATCAGGAAAAGGTCTTATCCGTCAGCGTAAAGTGGGTAGTGATGAGATACTTGATTTCTATGTTTCGGGTGATGATATAAAAGCTGTTCATATGCTCCCAGGTTATACCCATAACATTATTAACCTATCAGATACAGACGATCTTATTACTCTTATGTGGGCAAACGAGTGTTTTGATCCGTCGCGACCCGATACATTTTTTGAAAAGGTGGAAAATTAATGAATTTAAAACTTGATTATTCCGATGTAAACTTTAAAAATAACGGTAAGCTTAAACTTGTTATAACAGTCGGTACACGTCCTGAAATCATACCGCTTGCTGCAGTCATTAACAAGTGCCGCAAGTATTTTGACTGTATACTTGCGCATACGGGACAAAATTATGACTATAATCTAAACGGTATCTTTTTTAAAGATTTAGGTTTGGCTGAGCCTGATGTATATATGAACGCGGTGGGTGATGATCTTGGTGCTACTGTCGGAAATATAATAAACTGTTCATATAAAATGTTAAAGCAGATCAAACCGGATGCATTATTGGTTCTGGGTGATACAAACTCTTGTTTATGTGCGATATCTGCAAAACGTCTGCATATCCCGATTTTTCATATGGAAGCAGGCAATCGCTGTAAGGATGAATGTTTACCTGAGGAAACTAATCGTAGAATTGTTGATATTATATCTGATGTCAATCTTGCATATTCTGAGCATGCACGCCGCTATCTTATGGAGTGCGGTCTGCCTAAAGAACGTACTTATGTAACAGGAAGCCCCATGGCAGAGGTTTTGACAAAAAACCTTGAGAGTATTGAAAAAAGCGATATCCTTAAATGGCTTAAGTTGGAGCCTAAAAAGTATATACTGCTTTCTGCACACCGCGAAGAAAATATAGATACAGAGGAGAATTTTATATCACTGTTTACAGCTATAAATAAATTGGCTGAAAAATATGATATGCCTATTCTGTATTCTTGTCATCCGCGCAGTAAAAAGCGTCTTGAAGAAACAGGTTTTAAGCTTGATAGCCGTGTTATACGTCATGAGCCTCTTGGCTTTTTTGATTACAATAATTTGCAGATGAACGCTTATGCAGTAGTATCTGACAGCGGTACACTTCCTGAGGAGAGTTCTTTCTATACTTCTATTGGAAAACCGTTTCCGGCAGTTTGTATCAGAACTTCAACTGAACGTCCGGAAGCGATTGATAAAGCTTGCTTTTTTATTGCGGGTATAGATGAAAAATCACTTCTTCAAACAGTTGATGTGGCGGTATCTATGGTAGAAGATAACGATAACGGAACACCTGTTCCCGATTATACTGATATTAATGTATCAACAAAGGTAGTAAAAATAATCCAATCATACACAGGCATTGTAGACAAGTTTGTGTGGAGAAAGAAATAAAAAACTATCGTATTAAAGTAATATGCGCCCCAAAAGTCAATCACTTTTGGGGCGCATATTTTAATTTGCTTTTTGATTATTCTTCCCAGTTATGAGCTACATTCTGAACATCATCATTATCATCCAGTGCATCTAAAAGCAAATTCATAAATTTAATATCTTCTTCATTTGTAAGCGATACATAGTTTTCAGCCAAACGTGTAATTTCTGCTGTTTCAAAGGTATAGCCTGCATCTTCCAAAGCCTGTCTTACAGTTGAGAAATTTTCAACAGAAGTAATGATTTCATAAACCTCATCTTCGGCATTAAAATCATCAGCACCTGCATCAAGTGCTGCCATCATAAGCTCATCCTCGTCAGCTTTTGTTCTATCGATAACAATAACACCGCATTGTTTGAATTGCCACAATACACTGCCCGACGTTCCAAGGTTGCCGTGATATTTGTCAAAATAATGTCGAAGATCACCTGCAGTTCTGTTTTTATTGTCAGTAAGTGTTTCAACAACTACTGCAACACCGCCGGGACCGTAACCTTCATAAATATTATTTTCATAACTCTTTCCGTCACCATCGCCTGCACCTTTTTTTATGGCGCGCTCTATATTATCATTAGGCACATTTGCAGCCTTTGCTTTAGCAATAGCATCTGCAAGTCTGGAGTTGGAAGCGGGATCTGAACCGCCCTCTTTTACAATAACCATAATTTCGCGTGCCATTTTAGTAAATACCTTTGCGCGTTGAGCATCGGTTTTACCCTTCTTGTGCATAATATTCTTCCATTTAGAATGTCCTGACATACTGTATCTGTCCTCCGATTATAATTTACAACAAATGATTATAACACATAAAAAATGAGCGGTCAACCGATACCGCTCATTTTTATATGTAATTTACGCTTTTTTATTTGTAATAGCTTTAATAACGAATAATACAGCCACTGTAAGTACTGCACCGATTGCAATGCATACCCAAGCATTCTGTACAAATGCTGCAATGATAAACATTATAAATGAGATTGCAGCAACTGTAATTGCGTAAGGAATCTGTGTAGATACGTGATTAATGTGATCACACTGAGCACCTGCCGATGACATAATGGTTGTATCGGATATAGGTGAGCAATGGTCACCGCAAACAGCACCTGCAAGACAAGCAGACATACCGATAATACCAAGTGTGCTGCCGACAGGGAAGATACTTAAAACTATCGGAATAAGTATACCGAAAGTACCCCATGATGTACCTGTTGCAAATGCAATACCGCAAGCAACAAGGAATATGATAGCAGGTAAGAAATTATCAAGTGCACTTGCTGATGCAAGAGCAGTATTTACAAAAGTATCTGAGTCAAGCAAAGAAGTCATATTCTTAAGGGTTGTAGCCATTGTAAGAATAAGGATAGCAGGTACCATTGCAATAAAGCCTTTAGGAATACATTCCATAGCTTCTTTAACAGTTATCAAACGTCTTGCTACAAAATATATAATTATTGCAACAAGGGCAACAAGACCGCCCCATGGCAGACCAACAGTTGCATCGGTATTTGAAAATGCATCGACAAAACCAAGTGATGAATCATAATTGGCTGAAGCAAATACCCATTCCTCACCCATACATCTGCCGACATAGAACAATGCAAACACACATATACCTATAAGCACAATGATCGGAAGCACAAGATCGATAACCTTAGCTTTTGTTGTAGTAGGCTTATCGTCAGTATTCTCAACTTTTGTACCGCTTGTGAAAAGGTCACCGTTAAGAGCGTTTGTTTCGTGAAGCTTCATAGGACCGTAATCAAACTTCATTGCTGCAATTGCGATTATAAATACAAAGGTAAGAAGTGAGTAGAAGTTAAAGGGGATTGCTTGGCAGAATAATGAAATACCCTGACCTTCCGGTGCATAACTGGAAACTGCAGCTGCCCAAGACGAAATGGGAGCAATCATACAGACAGGTGCTGCAGTAGCATCAATTATGTAAGCAAGTTTCGAACGTGAAATTTTTGCTTTGTCAGTCACCGGGCGCATTACAGCACCGACTGTAAGGCAATTGAAGTAGTCATCAATAAAGATAAGTACACCAAAAAGGAAAGTGCAGATAGTGGCACCAAATTTTGATTTTACATGAGTTGCTGCCCAGTTTCCAAATGCTTGTGAGCCGCCTGCCTTGTTAAGAAGAGCAACAATAATGCCTAATATAACAAGAAAAGCAAAGATACCGGCACTGCCTGAAACAGCAGCAATAAAGCCGTCGCTGACAACTGAGTCAACAGTGTGAATAGGGTTAAAGCCTGTAGCCAGCAGACCGCCGACCACAATACCCACAAACAGTGAAGAGTAAACCTCTTTTGTGATAAGTGCCAGACCAATAGCGATTACCGGTGGTAAAAGTGACCAAAGTGTTCCCACAGGACTTGTTATAGAACCTGTGCAAGCACACAGCACTGCAAACCCGATAACAAACAAAACTATTGCCAGCTTGGGAATAAGTTTTTTAACTTGCATTTTTAAAGCCTCCTATATTAGATATTGATATATTAACTTAATTCTTACAATTTGTCAACAATTGACTTGATTAGACAAATAAATTATATTATAATTATAAAAAATATGAGTATACGAGGTTAATGATATGGAACTTGTAATGCAGGGCTTTGCAACAACTCAAAATTATGATTATGACAAGGCATACCGCCTTATCAAAGAAGCGGGTTTTACTGCGATAGATTGGGCTATTGATATTGTATGGGACAGAAATAAAGTCAAAGCCGGAATTATGCCGGAAGGTACTTTTTATGATAATTCGCTTGACGAGATTGAAGCACATTTTGCCAAGGAACTATTCGCTATCCGTAAATACGGGCTTAATATATCACAAGCTCATGCACCATTTCCTGCATATATGAAGGGTCATCCTGAATTTACTGATTATTGTATTGGAATTTTCAAAAAGGCAATACTTCTTTGTGACCGTGTGGGTTGTAAAAATCTTATTATTCACGGCATTTCCAAATTACCTGCTGACGATACGATAACATACGAACAAACTGTAGAACTTAATATGTATATGTATTCGGCACTTATCCCTACATTGAAAGAAACAAATGTAACTGTATGTCTTGAAAATCTTTTTTCTACTTATAATGAAAAGCGTTATGTCGGCACCTGTTGTGATGCGCGTGAGGCTTGTGAGTATATTGATAAGCTTAATGCACTTGCAGGTAAGGAGTGTTTTGGTCTTTGTCTGGATACCGGTCATTTAAATCTTGTTCATGATACTCCGCGTCATTACATTGTAACTCTTGGAAAGCGTATAAAGGCACTTCATATTCACGATAATGATATGATTCTTGACAGTCATCTTGCACCTTTTACAGGTACTATTAATTGGAATGAATTTGCATATGCTCTTAAAGAGATAGGCTATGAAGGCGATCTTAGCTTTGAAACATTCCGTCAGACTGATAATAAACGTATACACGACAGAATGGTGGTTCCGTTTTTAAATCTTATTTATGAAAGCGGATGTCTGTTCCGTGACATCATTCAGGGTAAAGAGGAATGACTAAACTTTTGTATGATAACGATGCATACCTGTCTGAGTTTACAGCAAATGTGCTCTCTTGTGAAAAGGTAACCGGCGGTTACGAAATTGTTCTTGATAGTACGGCTTTTTTCCCCGAAGAGGGCGGCCAGAAATGTGATACCGGATTTATTGGCGATGCGATTGTAAATTATGTACGTATCACAGACAATATAGTTATTCATACGGCAGATAAGTTTGTGTCC
>JAZUOQ010000124.1:0-3425 GCA_045604775.1 Eubacteriales bacterium | reverse complement strand
CTTGTTATAACTGCACCGTTTTGCTTTGCGCGGACAAGTTCCGGTGTATCAAATCGCATACCGGGGGTTTTTATAATTATATCTCCGGACAGAAAATCAAGGTAATCCGGTCCGCATACAAGTGTAACACCAAGGTTTTCAAGTTCATATGCGCAGTCACCGAGTTTATCACGCGTATTTCTGTCAAAAGCAGTAACACGTGCGCCCGCTTTGGCAAGCATTGTAATGACCGGCGTATTAGAGATGCCTATACCAACAACCGATATTCGCTTGCCCTTTATATTGGTTAAGAAGCTGTTAAAATCACCTGACATATTTTCCCTCCTATATTTATTTAGATTATTATATAATATATAAATACAATTATCAATAAAATTAAAAAAGAATTGCATTTTTTAATGGTGGGTGGTACAATATATGCCGTAACGAGTAAATCAGGCAATCGCCGTAGCTTTGCTATGGAGGAAAGTCCGAGCATCACAGAACAGGATAATGGATAACGTCCACCGAGGGTGACCTTAGGGAAAGTGCAACAGAGATATACCGCCACATCGCTTCGCGTTGTGGTAAGGGTGGAAAGGCGAGGTAAGAGCTCACCGACTTCTATGGTGACATAGATTTCCTGTAAACCCTATCCGATGCAACACCGACAGAGATGATGGGTTGTTCGTCCGTTTGAGTCTCGACAGGTGGCTTGAGAGGTATGGTAACATATTCTCCAGACAGATGATTGCCCGCGACAGAACTCGGCTTATCGATTTACTCGTTATTTTTACGCAACTCACCAATATAATAAATTGGGAGTGGCGTTTATGAGAATAATATTTTTAAAGGCATCGCAAATCACTGTGGCAGTAATTTTACTACTTAGTTTTGCGGTGGCTTATTTATTTATAAAACCGGACAGTAGTGCCGTTTCAACCGATGCTGAAAAACACTTTAATGTTTATCTGACATTTGATGACGGTCCTAGCGAAAACACCGAAAAAATACTGGATATACTTGATAGTTACGGCATTAAAGCAACTTTTTTTGTAACCGGCAAGCAAACAGACTACGCCGAGGGTATTTATAAGCGGCTTGCTACAGATGGACACAGTGTCGGTAATCACACTTATTCCCACGAATACAATCAAGTTTATAAATCACCCCAAGCGTTCTGGGACGAGGTAGATAAACTTGATAAACTGTTTTACGGATACACAGGAAAGCATTTAGAGTTACTTCGGTTTCCGGGTGGCAGTGATAACACCGTCTCAAACCGATACTGCAAAAACATTATGCAAACACTTGTAAAACAAGCAAGAGAAAAGAATATTACATATTTTGATTGGAATGTAACATCAAAGGATGCTGAGGCAATAACCCAAAATAAACAACTAATTATAAATGCAACGCTTTCAGAAGCTAAAGGTAAAGAAAACGCGATAGTACTGTTTCACGATAACAGTACAAAATACACAACAGTAGAAGCACTTCCTACAATTATAGATGAATTTATAAAAAGAGGTGCAGTTTTCAAAACACTTAGTAAAGACTCGCCTACTGTGCAATTTTTAAAATAAAAAGCAGATCAAGTCTTAACTTGATCTGCTTTTTATTTAAAATTCGGGTTTAAATGAGGGCATAAGCTGAAGTTTAAAAAGATTACGCTGATGCATTGAGTCTATACGTAATTTGGTTTCCGGATCGTCAATTTCACCTGTACGAATATATCGATCAAGGACGGCATAAGTAAAGCCAAGATTGTCTTCATCCGTTTTACCGCATAGACCATCAATTGGGGTTTTATCCACCAAAACATCCGGAAGACCGATATAACGACCGATTTGTTTAATCTCATCTACAGTAAGGTTGCAAAGAGGACTGAAATCACCTGCCGCATCACCATAGCGCGTGGAATAACCAACCCAGTCTTCAGACAGATTACAGGTATTTACCACCCTTCCGTTAACACACTGTGAAACGGCATAAAGTGTTGACATACGAATACGCGGAGGAAGATTTGTTTTCGCCTGAGCACTTATTTCAAGAGTATCGGGAAGGTTGTTGAGAACACCTTCAACTGCATCTTTTACATTAATAACATAGTGCTTGATACCAAGATGCCTAACAAGAAGTTCAGCCATATCAATATCGTGCTGAACACCACACGGCATAAGAACGCCGACAACACGGTCCTTTCCCAATGCACGCACGCAAAGTGCCGCAGCAACAGAACTATCCTTACCACCCGAAATGCCTACTACGGCATTGCTGCCGTTACCGTTTTTTTCGAAAAATTCTTTTATCCACTCAACACATTGATCTGTAACTTTTTTTACATCAAACATATTAATTCTCCCAAAAAAAGCTCCGATATCGGAGCTTTTTAATTATTATTCGTCGTAATCAGATTTATTTTTAAAGAAGTTGAAGATGGTTCTTGATAACTCATCGTCCAAGTCGTCATTTTTCACTTCTGTTTCTTCTACCTGATCATCAGTTTTTTCTTCGGAAACAGGTGCATTAACGCGCTTATCACTATCAAAACCTGTAGCAATAACAGTAATAATCATCTCATCGTCAAGGTCGTTATTAAATGCAGCACCCCAGATTATATTTGCGTCGGGATGAACCGATTCTGTAATTTTCTGAGCTGCAATATCAACCTCATCAAGACCAATATCAGGTGAGCCTGTAATATTGATAATAACGCCTGTAGCACCCTCAATAGTGGTTTCGAGGAGCGGGCTTGAAATAGCCATTTGTGCGGCAACTTCAGCCTTATCTTTACCCGAAGCACGTCCAACACCCATATGAGCATTACCGGCATTGTTCATTATCATATGAACATCAGCAAAGTCAAGGTTTACAACACCGGGTATAAGTATGAGATCAGAAATACTCTGCACACCCTGACGAAGTACATCGTCAGCGACCTGGAATGCATTTAGAAGAGTAATGCGTTCTGAAGAATAGTATTTGAGTTTTTCGTTAGGAATAACAATAAGGCTGTCCACATGCTCACGAAGTTTTTCGATACCGAGCTCTGCAACACGCATTTTTTGCTTACCCTCAAAACCAAACGGCTTTGTTACAATAGCAACAGTAAGGATACCAAGATCCTTTGCAATCTGCGCAATTACAGGTGCAGAACCTGTACCTGTGCCGCCGCCCATACCGGCTGCAATAAATACCATATCAGTTCCGCGAAGCATTTCTTCAATATCCTCACGGCTTTCAAGAGCTGAGTCCTCACCAATTTTAGGATTAGAGCCTGCACCCTGTCCTTTTGTAAGTTTTGCACCGATCTGAATCTTTTTGTCGGCACGCGAAATATCAATAACGGGACGGTCAGTGTTAACAGCGATAAACTCAACACCCTTTGTTCCGTTTGCTATCATTCTGTTTACGGCATTACAGCCGCCGCCACCTGTACCGAT
>JAZUOQ010000123.1:0-2463 GCA_045604775.1 Eubacteriales bacterium | reverse complement strand
ATACTAGACACACCAGTTAGCCCTGAATTATTACCACCAAATAAAAATGGATTAATAGAACAAAAAACTGAAGATTTAGTAGGACCATATGTGCTCCATGACTATTTTTTATATTATATGCTGAGAACCTGAAAATTATATCTTTGAAGGCAACTATTTTATCGGTTTTGATGCGATAAATTCTAATTTTGATATGGCATTTGCAAAGGATGCAGTAGTCTTTAAAGACAACTTCATCACAGCAAGCACAGATACAAACGGTTTTAACGGTGTTGCTATACCGTACGGTGAATCAAATTATGCTCTTGATTACGACAAGACAATAACAGTTGACGATTTCAAAATTTCGGGTATTACCGGTTCGGAAAGTCTTGTTGATTTAGAAATTGACCATAAGAATCTTACTATTTCATTTTTCTATGATACCAGTGAACTTACAGGAGCTGTAGATGTTCTGACTGCAAGCTCATTTAAACACGCACGGTACGTAGGCAGCGGTACACTTAAGTATTCAAACGGTGATGCGGCTGAAAAAATTACTCTCAGACCCAGCAGTACAGGCACAATTACATATAAATATACCATAACCCTTGATGAACAGTATGGTTCGTGTGAAAGGACCTATACTATCAGTATAAATACACAGTCTTCTGAATCATTTATTGACAGTGAAGTTGTTTCGGATGAAGTGAAAGATTACTGGGTTATAACTGAGGAGGCACTTGGTGCAACAGGTGAAACCGTAACTGTAAAATGGGGTGGCGAATACTATGATTTCGTCGCAGGTAAAAATGCATTTGCTTCTATTGAGGCTGCATACGGATATGGAAAATCACTCGGTATGGCTGATGAGGAAATAATCGTTCTTATCGGTGAGTGGGAAGAAGGCGCTGATCTTAATATAAACTATCCTGTAACTGTATACGGTTATAATTATAATGTGGTTCCCTATGTTGCTCCGGAAAACTTCAATGCTGTTAAATCCGGTGGTGAAAACTGGACTGAAAATAAAGAGTACATAGATAACAGCACAGTTGTAAGAAATATTGTTATAGGCGAAAATATTGCAAATAAGTCTGTTAAAGTGTACGGTCTTACAATTACAGGTTCAGTAATTGATACTGCTCGTGCAAAGAGCAATAAATGTACAAGTATTTATCTTGAAAACATAATGAAAAACGGCACAGATGGCAAATATGTATTTGATCTTGCAAATGAAAATGCAACGGAAAATACAGCTAACTGTGATAATCTGTATGTAAAGAATTTGTATATTAAAAACGCAAATGACACAGGACTTGTTAAAAAATGGCTGCCCGCATATATTACCTTTGACGGTATGTACGCTGATGCTCAGGCTTCCGGTATGCAGGGTGCACGTTCATATATCAATCAAAAAGCAAGTAAAGCAGTATTTTCAATAATAAATTCAAACCTTCGCAACTTTACAACTGCAGCTTCTGAGCATACAGATGGTATTCTGGTGTTTGAAGGTAACGGTCAGGCAAATCTTGGCAGCAATGATTTGCAGATCGTGTTTGACAATAATATCCTTGATGGATTTGTAGGAAGATACGGCGGCAGTACTGTTCCTTATGTAATTCGCTGGTATGCAAATGCATATGCAGGCCTTACATTTACAAATAACTTCTACAAAAACCCAAGATCAGTTAATGCCGGTTTCTTCCACACCGCAATAAGTTCATCAAACAATGTTCAGGCAGGACATGGCATTGTAACAATTAAGGGTAATGTTTTAAATGGTGTATTAGCCAACTTCCAGATTGACAGCGGCGGTATTTACAGTTCTCATACATTTGATGTATCTGGTAACTGGATGGTAGCTACACCTACAACGGATTATACAACGGTAGGTGCTCGCACAACTGTAAATTCAGCTCACAAGCGTATAGGCGAGACTTTCTATTATCTTGACAGTCAGCTCACAAAACGCTCGGATAATATTTATGATTATCCGTTGATTGAAAATGCAGCAGAAGTATATATTGAAGAAGCTACAAAGACAATCTACTATAAGCTTGACACTTCAGCAACAGATGCTCCTGTTGTAAGAACTGTTAATACTGAAGATACATCTAAATCTTCTTATACAATCACACTTTCAAAATTATTCAAAAATATACAGTATAATAGTATAAAATGGTATAATCAAGACGGTACACAGGCTACTGCCACATTTAATGAGGCAACTGCAACAGACCCTGTTATAAAGTGCTTCCATGTAGGTTCTGCTGATTCCAGCAAAATTGAAGATGAGATGTGGACACTTGTTATATCCAAAAAAGCTCCTGTATTTGTTAACGGTGTTACTGTTGATAATGTTACCAAGAAAGCAACTTATATAATGGACGATGAGTTCGATTTTGCAAATGGTATTTCACAGCTTATCAATCCCAATATAGCAGATGCGGTGACTTACGGAGACAATAATGCTGTTGATAC
>JAZUOQ010000122.1:0-2562 GCA_045604775.1 Eubacteriales bacterium | reverse complement strand
GCGTCCCGAACGCAGCGCTCTACCAAACTGAGCCACGCCTCGTTTGAATTATTAATAATTTTGCATTACCATAGTATTATAACATATTATATTTATTTAGCAAGTGTTTTTTAAAATTTTTATTAATCGGTTTTAGAGGATAGTTTGCCGCAGTAATTCAAAAAGTTATAAAGTTTTATATTATCACGGTTGTCAGAATATGATGCGTATTTGGCATCAAACAATATTTTAAACGAATACTGTCCATTGTCTGAAATCGACGGTTGGAGCGGAACATCCGGTGTTGAAGTGCCGGAAGTAAATCCACCTGTATAGACAAGATCATCCCCAATTATTAAAACAAAAGCATATTTATCACTTGTCTTGAATATAGCGCTGCCCCCGCTTTCTGCAGTAACAACACCAACTGAAGTGACCGAAGACTCATACAGATTTACTGTATGAGTCTGCCAATTATAACCCTCAATATCATTACCGTCAAACACAAGTCTACCGCTATTTTTTGCAAGTTTAACCGTTTCGCTGTCCGTTATATCACTTGTAAGCAGATTACGGTTTAAAACATAAAACTGCATATCTTCAGGAGATGCAGTTTTAGAACAGGAAACGAGCAATATTAAAATTACAAATATAGTTAATATTTTTTTCATCAGTCAAGTGTTATGACGGTGACGGTACCGTCAGCTCCTTTTATAGAAACAGATGTAAGTTTATTATGTGCCGAACCAAAATTCAGATACGCATACGAGCCATCATTTAAGGCATATACATCATTATAACTGCCTCGATTACCCTCATACCAAGACGGCTCGCCAAAAGATGCATAAACCTTGGCAGGAGTTAAATTTTTCTTGAGTGATTTTATCCTTGATGAATCAACGGTTGTGCGCGTAAATCCTTCAGGTTTTGACTGGGCGGTCCAAGAACTTGATAGAATACTTGTATAAGTACCGTTTTTATATACTGCAGCACAGCGTAAATTATCCCTGCCATATCCATAGTCAAGATACAACTTACTTCCGTCATTTAAATTATAACAGTCAATTATATATGAATCGTTGGTAAAGGTTGTGGAGAAATAATAATTCGGCTTACCGACTACTGCCAAAATAGAGGAACGAGGCATACCAATTTCTAACACAGCTTCAATAAGTGTTAGATTATACATACCTGTTGCAAACACCTCGCCTTGTACCGCGGTATGTTTTTCTTCAGTTTCAGTATTATTGGGATTGTCCGGTATTACAGGTATATCATCAATGTTATCAGGAATTTCAACAGTATTATCGTCACCTGTAGAGTTAGTATCACCGCTTGGCAACTGAACTGTGGTATCTGTGGTTTCCTGTGTAGATGAAGCAAGCACGCCGATATCTACAAGTATATCAAAAAAGCTTTCCTTTTCACCGTCACTGTATGTGTATTCAGCAGTAAGAACGGTGCTTTTTTGTTCGTCAAAGGTTATAGCTATCTTATCACCGTTATTTAAAGTATATACCGGCATTAGTTCGTTATTATCACGACAGTAATGTGCACTTCCGATTATTAGATCTATTACAGATTTTTGAGTGCCTACCGTAAGAAAATAAAAGTCATCAATATAAAGTGCACTCTTTACGGATGCGCCATAGCCTGTACCACCTGCATTTTCTGTTTGATATCCTTCTGTAAGTTCAGGCTTACTACAAGAGGTCATAAACATCAACATTATAAGAATTATTGATAATATTCTAGTCATCGTTCACTCCGAAATACTCTTTCGCAATATTAACATCGCAGTCTATTTGTTTGAAAAGCTCGTCCTCGCTTTTAAATTTCTTTTCACATCTTATCATACGCACAAACCGAACTTCTATTTCCTTGCCGTATATATCGTCTGAAAAGTCAAAAATATTAGTTTCAGCATTAGGTACATCACTATGTTCGACTGACGGACGTATACCTACATTTGTAATACTATTATAAAGTTTATCATTTACATAGGTATGCGTAATATACACGCCATACTTTGGGATAACTGCATCTTTTTTAAAATACAAATTAACCGTTGGCGTGTGGTGCTCAGTACCCAAATGCTTGCCATGTTTAACTACACCTTGTATTGAAAATTCGCGCGATAGAAGATACGATACTTCTTCCATTTTGCCATTCTCAATAAGTTCACGGATCGCAGTTGAACTTATTTTTTTGCCTGTAAAATTACACACCTTTACAGGCATCACTTTGATTCCGTATTGGCGCCCGATTGAAATCAGTGTATCAACATCACCTTTTGCATCTTTACCAAAGCGAAAATCTTCACCGCACACCGCGATTTTAATACCGTAAGGAACAAGGATATCGCGCACAAAAGCCTTTGGCGAAAGATCACGTATTTTATCAAAATCGTCAAAGATTATTTTCTGTATACCTAACGAATTGATTATACGCGATTTAGTGTTATTGTCTGTTATTATCTTTGCACCCTTACAATTTAATGTAAAGGTATAAACCGCAGGGGTAAGACCGCTTGCATTTTCGATTGCGGCATTAATTACGGCTTGGTGTCCGATATGAACACCG